>JBBQQS010000633.1:0-1644 GCA_038215525.1 Bryobacterales bacterium | reverse complement strand
GTCGAGCGACCCGCGCACGGCGTCCCTGGGCGGCCAACCGCTGATGAATCTCACGCTGGCCATCTTCTTCTAAACACCACGGATCCCCATTCGGATGGGTATGCGACCATAAGGTGGCGCATGCCCATCTTGACTGACCGTGAAGAAGTCCGCCAGTTGCTCCACCGGGACGCCATCTGGGCGGCCTATGCGCTGGGCGACCTCGGTGCCGACATGTGGCCCAAGACCACCTGGCATCGGGCGGGCGACGAACTGGCCCTCGTCTTGCGCGCCTACCATGTGCCGATTCTCTGGGCGTCGGGCACGCTTGAGGGGTTGGTGGATGAATTCAGCGATGCGCCGCACTACTCGGTACAGATTCGCCCGAGTGCGCTCCCGGCCTTGAGCCGCAGCTATCGCACGGGGGGGCTCAAGAAGATGTGGCGGATGCGGCTGAAGGCTTTTCGCTTGGCCCCGGTCGAAGGTGCCCTAAGGCTTACGGCGGCTGACGTGCCGGATCTCGAACGGCTCTACGCCGATGGCGAAGCGGACGGCCAGGCACCGGAGTTTTTCTTCGGCGACATGGTCACCCATGGAGTGTTCTATGGCTGCCGCGAGGGCGGCCAACTGATCGCTGTAGCCGGCACCCATTTAGTAGTGCCCGAAGAGCGCGTAGCCACGCTGGGCAACGTCTACACGCGGCGCGATTGCCGCGGCCGCGGATTGTCATCGCGCGTCACCAGTGCCGTAGTGACTGAGCTTCAGCGACTCGAAATCGACGTGATCGCGCTCAATGTTTACCAGTCGAATGCGACGGCGCGCGGAGTCTACGAACGGCTGGGCTTTCGCCAACACTGTGATTTTGTGGAGGGAATCATCGAAAGGCGATGACTTACTTCACCTATCACCAGAGTCCCATCGGGCGGTTGCTGTTGGCGGGGAAGGGAAAGTGCCTTGAGCACCTGCACTTCTCGAGTGGCTCGAAGGCGCGTGGTCCGGATGAGTGTTGGGTGGAAGCGGCGGAGGCCTTCGCCGGCGTGGCGCGGCAATTGGCCGAGTACTTCGCCGGGCGGCGGCGCGAGTTTGAGGTCGCGCTCCAGCCTGCCGGCACGCCCTTCCAACTGGCCGTTTGGGAAGAGTTGTGCCGGATCCCCTATGGCGAAACCACCAGCTATGGCCAATTGGCCAAGCGACTAGGCCGGCCGGACGCCTCGCGGGCGGTCGGGATGGCCAATGGGTCGAACCCCATCGCCATCATCCAGCCTTGCCACCGGGTGATCGGCGCCAGCGGCAAGTTGACCGGCTTTGGTGGCGGCCTGGACCTGAAGCAGGCGCTCCTGGAACTCGAACGCGGCGAGCGGCGGCTCTTTTGAGCCCGTTGCCCTTATCAAAGATTTGGATTGGGCGGATGATGACAAGAGTGTTACGCTTTGTGAAAGCGTTGTAATTATGGGTCCGCATTCATTTCCGGGTCGAAAATGAGCGTTCCATTGCAGCCCCCGTCTACGGCTGCAAGGTATTGTTCAAATTCCAATGAGGTTAACCAATATGCAGCTTTCTGGCTGGCGTGCTCTTCTGTTTTTCTCCCTTTTCACGGCCCTTTTCACGGCCCTTTTCACGGTCGGTGCGTGGGCGCAAACCTTCCGCGGCAGTATTGTGGGCAAC
>JBBQQS010000632.1:0-1796 GCA_038215525.1 Bryobacterales bacterium | reverse complement strand
AGCGTCTCACCGGCTTGCGTAAGCCGCTCACCGCCGTGCCGCCCCAGCCGGCGCAGGCCGCCAAAGCCGCCCACGCCTAGGCGATCATGAAGATCCTGGTAGTTCACAACTTCTACCAACAACCGGGTGGCGAGGATCTGGTGTTCCGTTTGGAGTCGCAGTTGCTGCGCGATGGCGGCCACGAAGTCATCGATCACACGGTCCACAATGACGACCTTAAAGGCCGTAGCGCCATCGGTCTGGGTCTGCGCACAGTCTGGAGTAGTGACGCTTACTCTGAATTCAGCCAACTGATCGCCAAAGAGAAGCCCCAGATCGCCCATTTTCACAACACCTTCCCGATGTTGTCCCCCTCGGTCTACTTCGCGGCGCGCCGCGGAGGAGCGAAGGTGGTGCAGACGCTGCACAACTACCGGCTGCTATGCCCGGGTGCGACATTATTTCGAGACGGTAAGGTCTGCGAGGAGTGCCTGGAGAAACGGGTGAAGTGGCCCGCTATTGTCCATGGTTGCTACCGCGGCAGCCGACTGGCCACCACGGC
Organism: Bryobacterales bacterium; assembly: GCA_038215525.1. Lineage (GTDB taxonomy): Bacteria > Acidobacteriota > Terriglobia > Bryobacterales > Bryobacteraceae > JALHNI01. The sequence goes on along the minus strand of JBBQQS010000632.1, from coordinate 1,255 downwards.
CGTCACCGCCATGCTCACCGTCCACGACCTCCTTGGCACCTATCACCAACAAGTGGACGCCTACATCGCCGTCAGCCGGTTTGTCGGCCTCAAGGCCATTGCCGGTGGCCTCCCGGCAGCCAAGGTCCATCTGAAATCGAACTGTGTCCACCCGGACCCCGGCATCGGCCAAGGAGACGGCAACTTTGCCCTCTTCCTCGGTCGGCTCTCCGAGGAAAAAGGGATTCGCCCGCTGATGGCCGCCTGGGACTTGGTCGGCAACTCCCTGCCACTCAAAATCGCCGGCGACGGCCCGCTCGCCCCAGTGGTCCGCGCAGCGGCCGAGCGCAACCCGGCCGTCGAATGGCTTGGCCAGCAGAACCGCACACAAGTGATGGACCTGGTGAAGCATGCCCGCATGATCATCGTGCCCTCACTCTGGTACGAGGGCTTTCCGCTCACCGTACTCGAGGGCTTCGCCTGTGGCGCGCCCGTTCTGGGCAGCCGTCTGGGCAACTTGGGCATGAGCATCACGCCCGGCGTCAACGGGCTCCTCTTCGAACCAAACGAACCCGCAGACATCGCCGCCAAAGTCCGCGAATTCATCGCCGACCCGCAGCGCGAAGCGGCTATGCGCTTGGGCGCCCGCCGCGAATACGAAAATCACTACACCGGCCAAAAAACTTACGACCGGCTGATCGAAATCTATAACGCCTGTTTGGCGGCGTAGGGATAGAGAGCGGAGAGCTCGCGCTTGAGGCCTTGGGAGGGGACGGCGATGCGTTTGGCACGGCGGAAGACGATGGGTTCGAAGACGGCGTGGAGCGCGTGGTCGATCCAGCGGAAGGCGCCGCGGAGGCCGCTGAGTCCGCAGTGCTTCCAGTGCTTTTGGAGGAACCAGCGATGGCAGAAATGGGCGTGGATGATGTCGGCGAACAGGAAATTGCTTTCGACGGCGTAGATCCAATCGTGCGCGCCGGGTTTGCCGACGCCGCGCGACCAATACTGCCAGGTGGCGAGGAAATGGTAGGAGAGGTAGAGGAGGGCGAGGGGCCGCCGGATGGCGGGAATGCGGATCCAACGAATGCGGTCCGGCAGAGGGTTGTCGAGCGTGCAGGAGAAGAGCGTGAACTCGTGTTCGCGCCCCAGCGAGCCCATCATCCGGCGTACGCACATGCCGATGGCGTTGTTGGGCGTAACGACGTAATCGAATACCGCGATCTTCACAGGGTTCCATCCTTTGTCTAAGGCCTTTTGGTGTCTAAGGCCTTTGGGT
>JBBQQS010000631.1:0-1880 GCA_038215525.1 Bryobacterales bacterium | reverse complement strand
TGGGCGGCGCGGTAAAGAAACGGACGTTCGCCGTAACCGGGGCCGGCGCGGCGAGTCGTAAAGCCGGGGAGAAGGCCCCCCGTGGTTGGCGTAAGATCGAGCCCGGTCACCTCGCGCGAAAACTCAATCGACAAGGTGCGCCCATCGCAGTAGCCCGGCAGACCCTGGAAGATGACCTGCCGCCCGGGGCCGATGACGCGGTTACGAATGAAGGCCCGTTGCTGCGCGGTCATCAGCCAGGTATTGGCGAAGAGGATCACCTTGAAGCGCGACAGATCGACCTTCTCGAGATCCTGCAGGTGAATGGTTTCGATGGCCGCGGAAGTGCGATAGAGGCCGGCTATCGTGCGGTTGACGGCGAGCGGATCGGTCAAACGGTCAGTGCCTTGAACAGACCCGGTATAGAAAAAAACTTCCGTGTCGAAGACGGCCAGCACGTCTCCCGCGGGTTGATAAGGGCGTTCATGGTAACGGCGCAGCACGTGGTGCAAGCGATCGATCTCGGCCATCAGCCGCTTGTCGGCCCACCATCCGGATTGGTTGCCGGGGCCGAAATCGTAATACCAATGGCCCGCGCCGCGGGTGAAGCCCTCCAGGATATTGCGGCGGATGATGGCCACATCCTCTGCGACGTTGCTCAAGGCGAAGGCTTCGTCGACATCGTTGCGCCACTTCCAGGAGGGCGTTTGGTCCATCTCGTCGAGGAAGAGCTTGCCGTTTAGGCGAATGGTCTCAATCAAAGCGCGGGTGATGCCGCAGGCGCCGGGGTCTCGGAATTGGGTGCCGTAGGCTTGCGGAGCGCTCAAGTAGTCAACGTGGGGCGAGGCGAGCACTTTGTGCAGGCAGAGATGGCCGCCGGTGGCCTGACGGTCGAAGACGCTGAAGAAATAGCCGTAGAAAGTACCGGTGAGGATCGCGCGGGGCCAGTGCTTCTTCACCGTGGCGCAAAGACCGATGATCCGGTCGGCCACCAGGTTCTGTTGGCAGCGATAGTAATCGATCACCACTTCGCGCTGGGCGGGGTGGCGGAAGATGCCTTCGTCCAAAGCTTTGCGCTCGTCAGTGTTGGGCACGGCGGCGGCCGGCTTGCCTTGCGTGCGCCGCCACTCGGCAAAGTGCCGTTGCATGGGCGCTGAGATATCCGGCTCGTTGCGCATGAAGCCCCAGTAGTGCCACTCGCCATAAACGCCGTTGGCGACATGGATGCCCATCAGCGCACGGCCCTCGGCGGTTTTGGCCAAGCCTTTGAGTAACTCGATGGTGCGTTGCTCGGCCAACTGGTACCAAAGGGTGGAGGCCATGCTGGCGCGGGGAGTGCGGCGAAGGTCGTCCTGCATGTGACGCACGGGCAACTTCCGGTCTGGAGTTTCGAAGTCGCCATTGTCATAGCGCGTCAACTCGCTGGGGTGCTGCTCTTTCCACCAGGCGGGAGGGTTCACGTGCCAGCGCAGGACAATGCCGGCGCTGGGGCAAGCGTCCAGCACGCCGCGGATCTGCCGCCGGGCGAGGTCAAGATTCAAGGGGCCGGGCGCGGTGAGGCAATCGGCGAGGAAGAGGTCCACTTGGAAGAGCTTGAATCCGGCGGCGGCGAATTGACGAAGGCTACGCTGGGGCAGTTCGTCAAAGCTAAATCGTCCCCCGGTGGAGTCGGTGAGCGCGTAGAAACTGGCGATCACCGGTTCTTGGTTGACGAAGAGCGTGGGCTTGCCCTGTTGAACTTTGACGTGCGCGGAGATCGCTCGTGGGGCGACGGGCGCGCCGGAAAGCGCGGCGGCCAGCGGGGCAGAAAGCGGGGCGGTGGATTGCAGAAAATGTCGGCGGTTCATGGCATTCATCGAGGGGATCAGTTACCCGCTACCTAGAAGGAATATTCAACCATG
>JBBQQS010000630.1:0-1893 GCA_038215525.1 Bryobacterales bacterium | reverse complement strand
GTCGCTTGCCAGCGTGGGCGGACAAAGACCTTGTTGACCCGCAAGTCGGTGCGTTGATAGTCCGCCAGGCGCAGCCGATTGCGCTGGGCGGAAAGGAAGAATTCGCCGTTGCGCCGTTCGAAGAAACCGGCCAGCGGCAGGCCCGTGGCATAGGCGAAACGGCCGCTCAGGTTCACGGTGGGCCGCAGTCGATAGCTGAGGAAGGCCTGCACTTGATGGCGCAGGTCAAAGTCCGAAATAAAGCGCGCGCCGGTGAAGCGCTCGTCCATCTGGGTCCGGGTGTAGGTATAGGCCAGCCATCCGGTCACGCCGTTGGCGGAGCGGCGCTGCCACATGGCCTGCCAACCGCGCGCCCGGCCGCGCAGCGAATTCTCCCAGGGCGCCGGATTCAGCGGCACGATGACGCCGCCCTGCGGCCCCAGCCTCGGCTCCCCGCGCGGCTGAAACAACAACTCCCGGTCGCGGCGTTCGAAGAGTTCCACCCGCAGCCGGACTCGCTCCCCCCAAGGCCGCTCGAGTACGACTTGGGTATGCTGCGCGCGCTCGGCCCGTAAGGCCAGCGGGCGAGGCGACAGAAACTGCCGCAGTTCGGCGAACTGCACGCTTTGCCCCCACGACAAAGACAGCCGGACCTTTCCCCGCACTGGCACCGCCAAAGCGGCAAACGGCGTCGCCACCGTGCCATTGGCGGGGGCGGCCAGGGAATGCCGATCCAGCCGGCCGCCCAGCTTCAGTTCGATTCCCTTGCCCAACGACCAGGTTTGCTGCAAATAGCCGCCCGCGCGGTGCGCACTGCCCTGGTACCGCTCTAGTGGCCGCTCGAAGGGGCGTGTCGTCGCGATCAGATTCACCAGCCCATCGTCCTGCACCCGACGCCAACTCCAGCCCCCTTCGGTTACCGAACGCGGCGACCAGTTGGCGGCTAAGTCGGCGTTCCAGATGCGCTCACCGTAGCGGCTCTGCGCCAAGGTAAGACGATCCCGGTTGTCGTTGCGGAAGTCCTCGGCGAGCCAGGCCAGGCGTTGCGTCACCAGAAAGCGAGCGCTGGGGGCGGCGCGCCAAGTGCCAATCGCGAGCGTCGAGTCATAGTCGCTCAGCAGCAACGAATTGAGCCCCAAGCGGGGGCGCGCCGCCTCCCGATTCAGACCCGAGTGCCCGCGGATCAGGGTGAGCGAAAGCTGGTTCCGGGGCGACAGATTCGCCGTCAGCTTACCTTGGGCGTCCCAGAACCCGAAGGCCAGCCCCGGCTCATCGGCCGTGCGACTGATGATGTATTGCAGATAACTCTTCCGAACGCCGGCCACCCAATGGAGGCGCCTGCCCCAAGACCTGCCCAAAGGGCCTTCCGCGGTAAACGCGGCGTTCGAGGCCGAAAGGTTCACCCGAAAATGGCGGCGCTTCGCATCGCCCTCCCGCACCCGGAAATCCAACGTCCCTGCCGTCCGATCGGAGTAACGCGGCGACAACGGGCCCGCCTCGAGCGCCGCACTCTCGAGTAACTCCCCTTGCAATAAAGTCAGCGAGGCGCTGGTATTGTCACCCTGCACCGTATGAAACGGTTGGTGCAACAAAATCCCATCAATGTAGATACCAATCCTTTCGGCATTGGCGCCGCGGACCGTAAACTGGCTTTGAAAATCGTTGTAAGCACCCACACCCGGCATGCTCTGCACCGCCCGCAAAGGATCGTCCGCCAGGACACTCCCCAAGAGCCGTAGTTCGCTGCCGGCCAAGTCGAAGCCGCCGCTCGCGGTAGCCTCGTAGGGCCCCGCGGCCACTGTTACCGAATCGCTTTGCCGCAGGGTATCAGAGTGCAGGGCGAAGTCCACTACGGATGAATCCCCAGCCACGGTGAGGGATAAGGGCCGGTAGCCCACCAGCGCCACCTTCAGC
>JBBQQS010000629.1:0-1939 GCA_038215525.1 Bryobacterales bacterium | reverse complement strand
GCCTTTGCTGGGGGTGCAGGGGGGAGACTAGGGGTGATTGAGGGGGATTGGCAAGGGGCAAAGTCAAGGGCGCCGCGCCCTCGCCCAACTCCTGGCCGCCTCGCCGTTCCTGCGCGCCGACAAAAAGTTCAGCCAACTCGGCGACCCCCTCCTGGTCCCCGTCAACCTCTTCGACTTCGCCAAGCTCGCCAAAGCCAAACTCGACCCCCTCGCCTGGGATTACATGGACGAAGGCTCTGACGACGAGACGGCGCTCCGGGCCAATCGAGAAGGCTTCCAGCGCCTCCTCATCCGGCCCCAATTTCTGCTGCACGACGTCAGCCAACTCGACCTCTCCACCACCCTGTTCGGCCAAAAGCTCGACCATCCGTTCTTCCTCTGCCCCACCGGAGGCAAGAACTGCTTTTTCGCGAATGGCGAGCAGGAGACCGCCTACGGGGCCGGCCTCAGCAACACCATGATGATCACCCGCGGCGGCATCGACCCGGTGGTGAAGTCCGGCCAGGGTCCCAAAAACTGGTGGCAGTTCACCGCGGGCGGCGAGTTCCGCACCAAGAACCAAGCCGTCAACTTCGCCGAAAAGCTCGAAGATCAAGGCTGCAAAGGCCTCATCGTCACGGTGGATATCTACCATGTCTCCCATCGTGAGCGCAGCATCCACAATGGGCTGGTCCGCGGCTGGTGCGAAGCCAACGGCATCCCCCGCGTGGGCGGAAAGCTGGACTACAAGCCCGACGACATCCTCTGGACCGCCGGCGACCTGCCCGCCAACCGCCCCTTCCCCACACCCACCTGGGACACCGTCCAGCGCCTTCGCGAAAGCACTGACCTGCCCGTGGTCATCAAAGGCGTCATGACCTCGAACGACACCGAGCGCGCCGTGAAATATGGCCTGTCCGGAGTGGTCGTCTCCAATCACGGCGCCCGCCAACTCGATGGCGTCGGCGGCACCATCGAAGCTTTGCCCGAATGCGTCGCCGCCGCCGCCGGCAAGATCCCGGTGTTGCTCGATGGCGGCATCCGCCGCGGCACGGACATCTTCAAGGCCCTCGCCCTGGGCGCCGCGGCCGTCGGCATCGGCCGGCCCTACCTATGGGGCCTCAGCACCTTTGGCCGCCGCGGCGTCGCCCGCGTGGTCGAATTGCTCCGAGCCGAACTTGCCGCCGATATGGGCATGGCCGGCGTCGCCAAGATCTCGCAAATCGACAGATCCTTCGTGCGGATACGGCCATGAAATTGGGGCTTCTCCTGCTGCTAGCCTTCGCCGATGACGCCGGACGAATCGTGCGGCCGGTGAACAAGTCCGCCTTTGCCAGCGGTCCCGTCGAGGTGAACGCCTCCGTGCCCGATGGCAAGCTCGAGTTGGACGGCCAAGCCATTACCGCCGAAGCCCCATTCCCCAACGTTCTGCATGCCCGGTTACAGCCCTCGCCCGGTCTTCATAAGCTGGCCCTGGTGTGGCCCACTGGCCGGCACGAGATTGAGTTTTTCGTTGGCAACCAACCACCGGCGGGCTTCACGCTTTTTCGTGCCCACCCGCCTGGCGGCAACGTCGCCTGCACCCAGTGCCATGAACTTAGCAAGCGAGGCCGCTTCCGATTCAAGGGCGGCTGCAACGATTGCCATGCCACCGAAGCCTTTCCGAAGACCCATACCCACAAAATGGACGTGCTCCCCGAGTGCGGCATGTGTCACAACGCCCACGGCTCCACCGTCGCCGCCCACCTGCTGCACGACAAGGCGGCGGCCTGCAAGCTTTGCCACAACAACTAACCGCGCAGCCGCCCGCTGTCGGGCCCGCCGCGTCGAAGATTTAGCCTTCCGGCACGCGGTCACGGCCTAGGTGCGCTACTGCCAATTCATCACCCGCAGGGGGCGGCGTTACCCCACGCCCCATCACTTTACGGATCTTATTCCTCCACCTAGCACCTACTCGGAG
>JBBQQS010000628.1:0-2054 GCA_038215525.1 Bryobacterales bacterium | reverse complement strand
CTTCCTGCTAGAAACCTCCGCCGCCCAGCGCCTCTATCACGAGTACGCCGAGAATGAGCCCATTCTCGACTACCATTGCCACCTGCCTCCCCAGGATTTGGCCGCTGACCGCCGCTTCGCCAACCTCTTCGAAATTTGGCTCGAGGGCGACCATTACAAGTGGCGAGCCATGCGCGCCAACGGCATTGCCGAACGCCTCTGCACCGGAGACGCCACGCCGCGCGAAAAGTTCCAGGCCTTTGCCCGCACCGTCCCACAGACCCTGCGCAATCCCCTCTACCACTGGACTCACCTCGAACTCGCCCGTTACTTCGGCATCACCGACTTACTCGATGAATCCTCCGCCGAAAGCATCTGGAACCGCGCCAACGAGCAACTCGCCGGCAGCCTCACCGCCTGGGGCATCGTCAATAAATTCGACGTCCGCGCCGTCTGCACCACCGACGATCCGGCCGATGCGCTGCCCCATCACGAAGCCTTGGCCAAGAGCACGCTCAAGACCAGAATGTATCCCACCTTCCGGCCCGATAGAGCGCTCATCGTCCATCAACCCGAAGCCTGGAAAGCGTGGACCGCCAAGCTCGCCGCCACCGCCAATGTCGACATTACGAGCTTCCAAAGCTTTTTGGACGCGATCCAAAAACGCCACGCCGCCTTTGCCGCCATCGGTGGCCGCTTGAGCGACCACGGCCTGAACCATTGCTTCGGCGCGCCTTGCACGCAGGAAGTCGCCGCCGGCATTTACGATCGCGCCCGCGCCGGCCACGCCGCCTCGCCCGCCGAACACCACCAATTCTCCAGCTACCTGATGTTCTTCTTTGGCCAACTGGACGCCCAGGCCGGCTTCACCAAGCAGTTACACTTGGGCGCCTTCCGTGCCGCCAACTCGCGGGCCTTAGCCGAAATCGGGCCCGACACCGGCTTCGACTCCATCGGCGATTGGCCCCAAATGGAAATGCTGCGCGACTACCTCGACGCGCTCGCCCGCGACGGCAGTTTGCCCCGCATGGTGATCTACAACCTCAACCCCGCCGACAATTACGCGCTCGCCACCATGGTCGGCAACTTCCAGGACGGCCAGATCGCCGGCAAGATGCAATTCGGTTCCGGCTGGTGGTTCCTCGACCAGAAAGAAGCCATGGAGTGGCAAATAAACGCGCTCTCCAACTGCGGCTTGCTCTCGCAATTTGTCGGCATGCTAACCGACTCGCGCTCCTTCATGTCCTATCCGCGACACGAGTATTTCCGGCGCACCTTGTGTAACTTACTCGGGCGCGAAATGGAGAATGGCCTGGTACCCCAGGACTTCGCGCTCGTAGGCGTTATGGTACGCCGCATCTGCTTCGCCAATGCCGAGCAGTTTTTCGGCCTCAGCGTGTAAACCTTACCGCGAAACGAAACCGGCGAGCCGTTGCCACGTCTAGGGCCACATGCGCCCCGTGTTCGTTTGGATCGCCCTGTCGGTATTGGCCGGTTGCACGAAGCCCACCCCTTCGTCCAATACGGCTGCCGCGCCGCCAGTTGCCGCAACCCAGACGACGCCCGCTGCGAGGGAACCAGCGATGGTGGAGTCGCCCGCGGCTCAAACCAAAGCGGCTCCCGCGCGGGTGGCGGCGGCTCCTGAAAGGGAGCCAGTTACGCTGCCAGCGGGAACTCCGGTGGAGGTCCGTACGACCTCCACCATTTCTAGCAAAACGCATGCCGAGGGTACGATGTTTACTGCCACGCTCGAGCGCGCCCTCACCAGCCATGGCCGCGTGCTCGCCCCCGCCGGCGCACGGGTAGAAGGCGTGGTGGCCACCGTCAACCCGGGCGGTCGCGTCAAGGGCCGCGCCAGCCTTAGTCTACGCCTGAACAGCATCGGCGCTGCTGACGGCCGCACCATCGCCTGCCGCACGAATGCCTGGGGCACACAGGCCAAAGCGACCAAGAAGAAGGATGCGATGAAGGTCGGCATCGGCGCGGGCATCGGTGCCGCGATTGGCGCCATAGCTGGCGGCGGCAAGGCTGCGGCCATCGGCGCCGGGGCCGGCGGCGGCGCGGGTACTGGCGTG
>JBBQQS010000627.1:0-2108 GCA_038215525.1 Bryobacterales bacterium | reverse complement strand
AAAGCCAAAATCCAACGCATCATGGACATCAACCTCGGCCGCATCCCCTTCCCCGGCACCGATCCCTTCTCCATCCGCTGATCGCCGGAGTTCGGGGTCTCGTGGCCTGCCGCCTCCCTAGAATCGGGGCCATTCGCGGGGTGGCACGTTTTCACAGGCGCGTTTTCGCTCAAAACGAGAATTGCTTTGGATCTTGTCTCGCAGCCCCCAAACCGCCAAAATGCGCCCTTGAGCCGCGAGCGCAGCGAACGGCGTTCAAAACTAACGTTTCGTCCGCTTGGGTTCCTTGGGTTCCCACTTCCCAGCGGCCCACCGCTCTTTGACAATCTTGCCGCTGCTGATCTGTCTGGATCTGGTCGCTTACCTCGACCGCGCCAATGTCGGATTCGCCAAACTGCGCATGGCCAGCGATCTGCAGTTCTCCGAAGAAGTGTTTGGTTTCGGCATTGGCATCTTCTTCCTCGGCTATCAGTTACTGGAAATACCGGGCGCGCTGCTGGTGGAGCGTTGGAGCGCGCGGAAGTGGTTTGCCCGGATCCTGATCAGTTGGGGCCTGCGATCGGCAGCGACCGCCTTTGTAGAAACGCCGTTGCAGTTTAACGTGGTGCGCTTTTTGTTGGGTCTGGCCGAGGCGGGGTTCTTTCCCGGCATCATCGTCTACTTCACCCATTGGTTTGCACTGGGCTTCTGGTTGCCGACGACGGTGCGGAGCCTGTCAGGAGGCTGTGACCGGTCAGCCTTGCTCTTCAGTGGCCTGTTCTACCTCTGCGGCGTGGCCGGGGTGCTCTACGCCGGGCTGTTTTTGGCGGCCAGCGCCATCCCGGGGCAGCCGTTCTGGCTGGTGATGATCTGGCTTTGCTTCACGCGGCTGGTGGTCTATTCCTGGCCGCCGCCTTTCTGGGCGCTGACCACCCAGACGCTCTCGGCTTCGGCCGCCGCAGCGGGCATCGGGCTGGTGAATATGTTCGGGAATCTCGCCGGATATGTAGGAAATCATTTCTTCGGTTGGTTGAAGGGGAAGGGTCCACCGATAGAGCCACCGATAGCGCGCGCTTTTTTCCTGGCTTTCTGCTACTTACTGGGCGGGCTGATCGTCAGTCAAGTGCGCGTGCAGAAGCAGGAGCCGATTGGTAGTCCTTGCCGAGCGATACAATGGCCTCTCTATGCCCTCTTCTCTTTTCGACCTCTCTCATAAAGTAGCCCTGGTCACCGGTGCGGCACAAGGTATGGGGCGCGCGATGGCCTTGTCACTTGCCGAGGCCGGGGCGGCCCTGCTGCTGGTGGATCGGAATGCGGACGGGGTGGCCCGCACCGCCGAAGAAGTGCGGAAATTGGGAGGCAAAGTCGCTTCGGCCACCACCGATGTCTCCGATCCGGCTCAGGTGCAACAGCTCTTCGCCCAACTCGACCGCGACTTTGGCCGGATTGATTTTCTGGCCAATGTCGCCGGCGAGAGCATCATCGCGAAGCCCGAGGAGATTTCGCTGGCTGACGTGGAGCAAGTGTGGCGGAACCTGGTGCTGGGCCGCTTCTGCGCCTGCCAGGAAGCAGGAAGGCGGATGCTGGCGGCGGGTGGCGGCAGTATTCTGAACATCGGCTCGATTGCGAGTGTGACGGCGCTGGGGCGTGGGCACATTGCCTATTCGATGGCGATGGGGGCCGTGGTGCAGATGACACGCGAGCTGTCGACGGAATGGAGTTACGGCGGGGTGCGGGTGAATGCCATTTTGCCGGCGCAGGTAATAAATCCAGGGCTTGAGCAGCGCATTGCCGAATCACCGCCGCTCAAGGAGAAGTTCCTTAACGGCATTCCGGCGGGGCGTTTCGGGCACCCGGACGATATACGTGGCTTGGCAGTATTGCTCGCGTCGGATGCTTCGCGATGGATAACCGGGGCGATCATTCCGATGGACGGAGGCAACCTGGCGATGAATGCCGGTGGGTCGCCAGGGAGGGCGATATGAAGCTATATCGAACGATGCAGTTGATCCGCTTGGCGGAGGAACTATTGGCGCGTTGCCATGCGCGCGGCCTGGTGCATGGGGCTTGCCATACTTATGTCGGTCAAGAGGCGATTGCGGCCGGAGTTTGTGCGCACTTACACGATG
>JBBQQS010000626.1:0-2126 GCA_038215525.1 Bryobacterales bacterium | reverse complement strand
GACCGTGTCCATAAGATAGCGGCCCAACATGCCGCTGCCATTGGCGAGCCCGTTGGGGAATTCCTTGCTCTTCGAGTTCATCAGGATGCGCGAGCTTTCGCAGGCGCTGGCGGCCAAGATCACCGTCTTGCCGCGCACGATCTTGTGTTCGCGCGTGCGCTTGTCGACATAAAGCACGCCAATCGCTTTGCCATTGCCATTGGTGATCACTTCGCGAGCCATGGCCATGTCAAGCACGGTGCACAGGCCGGTCTTCATGGCCGGGAAGACTTGCACTTGGCTCGAGCTATAGGCAGAAGCCGTCTGGCAGCCGCGTCCGCATTGGCCGCAGTAGTGGCACGCAGCGCGGCCATTCAAAGGCTTGGTGATGACGGCGCGCCGATTGGCGACGCAGGCAATCCCTAAGTTGTCGCAGCTTTTCTTGACGAGAATTTCGTGTACGCGTGGCGGGGGCGGCGTGTGGAACTGGCCATCGGGACAACTGGCGATGCCGTCCCGGTTGCCGGCGATGCCGATGAAGGTTTCGGCCTTGTCGTAATAGGGCGCGATGTCAGAGTAAGAGATGGGCCAATCGAAGCCGAGGCCGTCTTTCGTGTAGGGCTTGAAGTCATACTCCGAGAAGCGGAACGACATGCGCCCGTAGTGATTGGTGCGGCCGCCGACGATGCGCGAGCGGAACCACGTGAACTGGCTGCCTTCACCCACCGTGTAGGGCTCGCCTTCCAGTTCCCAGCCGCCGCTGGTGGTGGAGAAATAGCCGAAGGGCTTGCCTTTGCCGAAGTAGTCGGCGCCGCCTTCATCGGCCCCGCGATGGGGCACATCGTAAGGCCATTGGTGCTCCTTGAACTCCTTGTAGGGGTCGAGCATAGGGCCAGCTTCGAGTAGCGCGACCTTCAAGCCTTTGGCGGTCAGCACGTGGGCGGCGGTGCCGCCTCCAGCGCCTGACCCGATGATAACGGCGTCGTACTCTTCAGTAGTCCGGGGAATCTGCGGCATTGCTTTATTCCATCACAAATTTGTCGCGCTACAGTGAGAGCGATGGCAGTGGATCCTGGAAAACATGTGATCGCGCGTTGGCGAGCGGAGCAACCCGGCGATGTGGCGCTTTTGAAAGCCGCAAAAGTGGATGCGGTTTGGCTGGAGTCTCCGCAGCCAGAGTTTGCCTCGGCGTGTACCGCGGCGGGCCTGGCGGTTACCGACGCCCTCGAAACGGTGAAGGGCGGGCTCTGGCCCGGCATCCGCAGCGCCGGCAAACGACGGACCCTAGACGGCGAAGTGTCAAGCGCCAGTTCCGAACCATGGGTGGACTCGAATGGCTATCTGGTGGCTTGCCAACGGGCGCTCGAGCCACAGAAGCCGTCCTTATTGGGCTATGGCCTCGGCGACGCCAGCACGCGCATGGTGGCTTTTGAGACGTTGGAAATCGCGCTGGCCGAAGCCTGGATGATGGGCGGCAACTTCGCGCTTCAGCTTGAGGTTCGCTATTTGAAAGCCTTGCGCAGCGGAGAAGCTAAGGCAGTGGCAGCCTGGGGGAAACTGGGCCGGACGGCCACGTGGCTCAAGGAGAATCGGACCCTGTTTGGCGCTCCGGCGATGCCGACGATTGCCGCGCTTTACGATGGGCGTCCAGCTTCGCGCGAGTTGGTGAACCTGCTGTTCCGGCGCAATGCGTCGCCGTGGGTGGTCGCTTCGGCGCCGCCGGTGTCCGCACAGACGAAGGCCGTCGTCGCGGCCAGTATCGCACCGCCGGCAGACAGGGCGGCAATTTTGGCACACGCCGCGGCGGGAGCAATGGTCATCGTGGATGGCGACTGGTGGCGCGACCCGGCCGCCAAATTGACGAAGCCCGAAGAAGACCGCGAATTCTATGCGTTCGGCAAAGGGCAGATCGTCGCCTACCGGAAGCGCATTGCCGACCCCAGCGAGTTCGCGCTCGACGTAATCGACTTAGTCACCCATCGGCAGCGCCCGCTGCGGCTGTGGAACGCGCCCGCGATTATCGGCACCCGTTCCGCCAACGTGCTGACGTTGCTCAACTACGGGGTCAGCGTGCCCGAAGACATTCAGGCGCACGTCCTCGGTCACTATACCCGGGCGATGCTGCATGCGCCAGGCGCGGCGCCGGT
>JBBQQS010000625.1:0-2145 GCA_038215525.1 Bryobacterales bacterium | reverse complement strand
CCCGGGAATACCTCCCGGTGTTCCGCCATCCATCGTTCCTGTTTCGGCGTGCTGAGGCCCACGAAGACGAGCTCGCTACCGGCGTCCCGGATCATCCGAATGACTTCGCGGTCTTCTTCCGGCGTCAACTTCCGGAAGGGTGGGGAATAAGCCCCTACAATTTGCAGCTGCGGAAACTTGGCCTTTAGGTTGGCTTGTAACTTGTCCAGCGTATCCTGGCTGGCGCCGTAAAAATAGAGTTTATGTCCGGCCAGTTCGGCGCGGCGGCAGAGTTCGAGGGTCAAGTCTGGACCGTAAACGCGATTCTGCTCCTGATGGCCGAAAGAGCGCAAAGCCCAGACGATGGGCATGCCGTCCGGCGTGGCCATATCGGCGCCGTTGATGTCGGCCCGCACTTGAAGGTTCGAGGAACTTTCGACGACTCCGTGTGCGGAGGTGACGCAGACGTAGCGAGCCCGATTGACCCTGCGGCCCTGGCGCGCCGCTTCGATCCAGCGTCCGCAATAATCTGACGCTTCCGCGTAACTGGTAGGGCTGATGTGCACTGGCCCCACTTGCTGTTTAACGGGTCGATCCAAGGAACTCATTAGTAGGCGCCCTTTCCGAGTAACACTACGGCCGGCGTGCTGAGTAAAATTCTAATGTCCAGGCCGATCGACCAACTCTTGACGTATTCAACATCGAAGTTGACCATCTGCTCAAACCCGGTGTCGCTACGGCCGTTGATTTGCCATAAGCCAGTAAGTCCGGGGGGGGTGAGGGAACGCTGCTCGGCCCAATGGCGGAACTTCTTACTCATGCCGTCGGGATCCAGGTCCTCAATCGGCAGCGGGCGGGGGCCCACCAGACTCATGTCGCCCAAGAGGACGTTGAAGAATTGCGGCAACTCGTCCAGGCTGTAGCGACGGATAAAGCGGCCGATCGGGGTAATCCGCGGATCGCCTTTTACTTTGAAGATATGCCCGCCCTTTTCGTTCTGGGCGCTAATGGCTTGGCGCGTTAGGTCGGTGCGCATGGAGCGCAACTTATAGAGCGTAAAGTACCGGCCGCCCTTACCAACGCGTTTCGAACGGTAGAAAGCGGGGCCGGGGGAGGTCCAGCGGATGATGACGGTAAGCACTAAGATTAGCGGGGTGAGCATAATCAATGCACCACTGGCGCCTACCACGTCAAGGACCCGTTTGACCACCTCTTGGCCGCGGGTAAAAGAAACGGGGGTGATATCCACGGTCGCGAGGCCGTACGAGTGGTTCACGGTAAGTTGGGAAGGCCGGAAGCCGGTTTGTGCCCAACTCATAGGTACGCCCATGCGCGTGGAGATACGGCCGCATTCGGCGAGCTCGGCCTCAGTCATATCGCGGCTGGCGACGATTAAGCGCTCCAATTGTTCGCGGTTGATGAGTTCCGCCAATTGCTCGGTGGACCCCAAGAGGCGCACCTGATTCTCAAGCCGGTGCGAGTAACTGCCGTTGTAAGAAATGACGCCGGCCAACTCGACTCCGACGCCAGCGCGCTCCCGAATGGCTTCGATCATTGACGCGGCCGCTTCACCGCCGCCAATAATCGCCACGCGGCGCCTTCCGGTAAAGTTGCCCTCCACGAAGCGGAGCGCGTAATGTTCCACCAGTGCGAAGGCGAGAAAGACGCCAACGCTCAACGGGGCGAAGATCAGAACAAAGGAGCGGGACAATTCCGCGCCCATCTGCCGGGAAGAGTAGACCGTGGCTACTGCGATTAAACCAGCCAATAAGGCTGACTTGGCGGTGCGCCAGGCGACAGAGCGAAAATGCATGGATTGACGGCTGCCATAGATACCCGCACAAACACTCAGCAGGATCCAACTACAGAGAATTACTTCGACCCGCGGAATCAGTTCCTCGAGCGTGGCGCGCCCCATATGCTTCACGAAACGGCTATCAAGCCACAACCGAAGCCAGAGGGTTAGCTCCCACGCACTCAGGAACGCGGCCATATCGAAACAAATCCGAGAGACCTGTCGCAAACTGCCCTGTAACTTCATTGCTTCTCCGATACTTCCAACTTTTTGCGCATCGACGAAATGTAACTCACCGCCCATCAAGGGGCGTGCGGTTTTCGCCGGGATTTCTTACTGATTGCGTTCTTGGTTATAGTAGCGGCCGAACC
>JBBQQS010000624.1:0-2147 GCA_038215525.1 Bryobacterales bacterium | reverse complement strand
AAAGTTACAGTAAGTGCACTTCTGCGCGCAAAACGGATAAGAGAGATAGACGCCCGGCATTACAGCGTGACAGCTTCGCCCAAATGCGTCGCCATCGCCGCGCCGATCATTTCCTTCAAGCTCTGCCCGGTATCCCCCAACACAAACGCCTGCCGCTCCGCATTCCAGTCGAGCTTAAAACTCCGCGAATGCGCCGACACCCACACTTGGCGCACCGGCGTTTGCGGACTCACCACAAACTTCCCCGGCGGCTCATCGAAGGCAATCTGCAGGGCGCCACTCACCATATCCGGATCGAAATCGTGGTCCGCCGTGGCGCGGTTCAGGGCTTTGAAGAGGTCTTCCAAAGCCTCATCGCAATGACGGCGAAACTCGTGTTCATCCAGCATAGTTAGGGTTTCCTCTGTAAGCCAATCGAAGCCACAATCACGCCCAATTCCCGTTGATCGGCGGTCGACGGCGGTAGCGTCTTATCGAGCACAAACTCACAACGCACCGCGTCGCCATTCAACACCTTGGCCGGCACGCTGAGCTTCAATAAATAGTCGCCCACCTTGCCGTAGGACACCGGCGCCAGCCGTTCGCCATTCACTGTGGCGTTAATGGTGACATCCTTATTCGTCTTGATGATGATCTCGGGGATCGTGAACTTCATCACCAGCAAGGCCCCCTTGGTCGCGGCCGAAACGGGCGGCTGCAGGTTCACCGCGAACCGGCCCATCGTCCAGCGCCAGGCGCCGCTCTCCACTTCGTGAAAGCCCTTCACCAACTGCACGGAAAAACGTGGATCGGCCACCTGCACCGTGGATGCCAACGCCACCCCCGGCTCAATCGTCGCCGGCTCCTTGTTGCCTCGCCGGCACCCGGACGACGATGTCAGCATCGCCGCCACCGCCACCATCGTCACAAAGCGGGAAGCCGCTTCGCCAGGGACGGGGATCAATCCCCGCACTTTTCCACCTCTACCAGGCAGCTATAGAACGTCGCCCCGGCCCCGATATCGGTCAGCCGCTCCGAGGTCAGCACGTTCACCGTCTGCGCATCCCCCGCTTTCTTGCCCCACCGCACCGCCGGCACCCGCACCACTCCGCGGTGGACCTTGGGCCCAACCTCCACCGTCAGCCGCAAACTACCGCGTTCGTTAAACACCCGCACCGTATCCCCTACTGCGATTCCCCGGGCGGCCGCATCCTCAGGATGCAGAAAAGCCCGCGCCGTCTGTTCGTCCACTTTGTCGCGATTGCCGAACGTCGAGTTCATGCTGTCGTTATTCTTTGAGCTGATCAGCTCCAGCGGAAACCGCGTGCGCAACCCAACGTCGCCCTGCCGGCTTTCCACCGGCGGCACATAGGCCAGCGTCTCGGCCTTAAATTCGCACTTGCCCGATGCCGTCAGGAAGCCGCCATTCGCATGCGGCTGAAACGGCTGCCCTTCCGGTGCCACATTGAGCCGGATCGAGCCCTTCGCATCCAGCTTCTCAAGCGTAATGCCCTCCAAATAAGCGTGGCCGCTCGCCAGCGCCTGCCGGATCAGGTCATCGTCCGTATCGCCGAAACAGGCGTCGGTGAAGCCCATCCGCGCCGCTAGCAGCCGGAAGATCTCGACGTTGCTCTTGCACTCGCCCGGAGCCGCCAACGCCGGCCGGGCCATCTGCATATGATAGTGGCCGTAGGCGAAGTAGAGGTCAGTATTCTCGAGGAACGTCGTCACCGGCAGCACGATATCGGCATAATCCGCCGTGTCGGTGCGGAACTGCTCCAGCACCACGGTAAAGAGATCCTCCCGCAACAGCCCTTCGCGAACCCGGTTCGTATTCGGCGCCACCGCCGCGGGGTTCGAGTTATAAACCACCATCGCGTGGACACTCTTCCCAGCCAACACCTCGCCGAGCAGCGACATATTCACCAGGCGCGTCGGATGCGGCTCCAGGTCAATCCGTTCAAGCGCCGCCCGATCCACTGTAAAGCCCCCCGACGTCGACAAGCAGAAGCCACCGCCGACGTCTTTCCAGGAGCCGGTGAGCGCCGGCAGGCAAGCGATCGCCTGCATGGCGCGGCCCCCGCGTTCGCTGCGTTGCAGGCCATAGTTCGCCCGAATCACGGCCGGGCGGGTGGTGGCATAGTCACGCGCCAGTTGGATGATGTCCG
>JBBQQS010000623.1:0-2229 GCA_038215525.1 Bryobacterales bacterium | reverse complement strand
GTGGCAGCTCATGCAGTGAGTGCCCAGTAAGGATCCGGTATCGCGAATGCGGCGGTCGACGGCGGCGCCGCGGGGCCGGTTGAGTAACCAGGCGTGCACTTGGCTCGAATGGTCGTACATGGCCATTTTGACGGCGTAGCGCGGATCAGAATAAGGCGCGAGACGGCGCAAGCGTAACTCGACTTCGTAGCCGGGCGAATTCGACTCAACGCGAAGATAGTAAGTTCCACCAGGCTTTAAGGTGCGGGACATGGCCGTGCGATGGCTCTCGAGCTGCTGGTGGACGCGCTCATTGGGGTTGGCCCCTTCGCGATACTCTTTGCCGTCCGCAGTGAAGAATTGTAACTGGGCGACGACCAAGGGGTCGGGCAGAGTTAGGTTCCCGGTAAAGAGGCGGGGCTCCTTGCCCTGATATTCGATCTTGAACCAATCGTCGCCCGCTTTGCCAAATTGGCCGTTGTCGAAGTATTCGAGGTCATCGGCGCCGCCGGTGATGTGGAGGGTTTCGTCCTGCCCGGAGGCGCCGATGGAGATGGGTTGGGCTTCGGCGATGGAGTTATTGGGCTCAAGTTCGAGATGCATGCCCCGCTTTGAGACCCCAAAGTTTACTGGCTTGATGCTGAGAGTAACTTGGGCGGATTTCCCGGCGGGCCAAGGCGTGCGGCGGGGAAAGGGATTTACTTTTTGGATGGAGCCCGGTTCGCGCCAGCGAGTTTGATTGAAGATGGCTTCTTCGTCTGCGACGATGGTGGCCTTGAGCGTATATTTGCCAGCGCGGGGAGCTCGGTAGAGGAGGTGAAAGTCTGGATCGAGCGCGTGGAGGACTTTGCGGAAGCCGGCAAACTCGACGGCGATGCGCGCGTTCGGGGGCAGTTGGCTGGGTTGGGCGATGCCGGCATTCACTTCGACGGTGGCTCCGGCGGCCAGGGTGATTTCTTGGGTGGCGGGTCCGGGGACAGTGTGCGCCCACAGAGAAGTAGCGAGGAAAAAAGCCCAGTAGCGGTAGGTCATAGCGTTCTGCCGCTATTATATTCGATGTTACTCGTGGCGCAGCGCGATGGCCGGGTCGACGCGGGAGGCGCGGCGGGCGGGGATGAGGCTGGCGACCAGGGCGACGGTGAGCATGATGAGGCCGGCGAGAAGCGCGGCGTTGAGCGGCGAGTCGCTGGGGGCGGTGAGTTGGCTGGCCAAGAGTCGGAGTGCGGGCACGGTGAGGGCGAGGCCGAGAGTGAGACCCGCCGCGACGAGGATGAGCCCGCGGCGGACGACGCCGGAGAGGACGGCCGAGGGTTCGGCGCCGAGGGCGAGGCGGATGCCGATTTCGCGGCGCTGGGCGGTGACTTCGCCGGCGAGCAAGCCGTAGAGCCCGATGGCCGCGACCAGCAATGCCGTGAGGGCGAAGCCGCCGAGAAGGCTGGCGATGGTGCGGGTTTGAGAGGAGGCTTCTTTTACGTCATCGGTGAGGGGGCGCAGGGATTCGATGGGCAGCAGCGGATCGACGGCGAGAAGCTCTTGACGGGCGGCGGCCATGATGGCGGCGGGGTCGCCATTGGTGCGCAGGACAAAGTTGGCTTGCGGCCAGTAAACGCTATTGAAGGGCACGTAGGCTTCGGGGGGTTGGCGGGTTTGGCGGAGTTCCTGCCGGATATCGTCAGCGACGCCGACAATGGTGATCCAGTTGGGTGCCTTGCCGGGTTCGCGTTTGGTGTCGAAGGTGAACTTACGGCCGATGGGGTCCTCGTTAGGGAAATAGAGCTTGGCGAAGGTGGCGTTGATGACGGCTTCCACTAAGTCCTTGGTGGGGGGATGGAAAATGCGGCCGGATTGCAGCGGCACGCCGAGGGTGGCAAAGTAATTGTCACTGATGGCACGATGGGAAACCGGAAGGTTGCGCAGGGCCGGGGGAAATTCGCGACCAGGGATTTCGATTTGTCCGGATTGGGTGCCGCCGCCGAGGGGGAGACGATCGACAAAGGCGACGGAAGTTACTCCGGGAATGGCGGCGAAACGGTCGAGGGATTGCTGGAAGGTGGAATAGAGTTTCCTGCCTGGCGTGTCCCAAGGGAAAGAGTAACTGAGAGCGATGACGCCGTTCGGGTTAAAGCCCAGCGGCGTGCGTAAGTTACTAATCAGGCTTTCGGTGAAGCGAGTGGCGCCCGCGAGTAACAGCGTGGAGAGAACGACTTGCAGTGTAACGAAGGCGGGGCGCCACTCGCTTCACCGAAAGCC
>JBBQQS010000622.1:0-2291 GCA_038215525.1 Bryobacterales bacterium | reverse complement strand
GGGACGGTCCGGTTGATGAGTCCCCATTCGACGGCGAGGGCGTCGGGGGCGGTGGCGTTGAGGGACATCACCTCTTTGGTGTGCTGGTAGGCGGCGACGAGGTCGAGTTCAGCTTGTTGGTAGAAGGCTTGTTTTCCGAGGGTGACGGTGTGGCGGGCGGCGGCGGCGATCGATTCGGCTAGCTCGAGCGTGGCGGGGCGGAGCATTTTTTGGGGGACGGTCCGGTTGATGAGTCCCCATTCGACGGCGAGGGCGGCGGAGATGAGGCGGCCGGTGAGGAGCATTTCGAGGGCGCGTTTGCGGCCGATGCTTCGGCTGAGCTCGACCATGGGGGTGGAGCAGAAGAGGCCGATTTTGACGCCGGGGGTGGCGAAGGTGGCGGTGTCGGCGGCGAGGGCGAGGTCGCAGGCGGCGACGAGTTGGCAGCCGGCGGCGGTGGCGATGCCTTGGACCTCGGCGATCACGGGCTGGGGTAGGCGGTGGAGGGTGAGCATGAGCTCGGAGCAGACATCGAAGATTTCGCGGTATTCGGGGAGGGAGCGGCCGCGCATTTCTTTAAGGTCGTGGCCGGCGGAGAAGGCGGGGCCCTCGGCGGCCAGGATCACCACCCGGACGTGGGGCTCAAGGTGGGTGAGGGCATCGATTAAGGCGCGCATCATGGCCAGGGAGAGCGCGTTGCGGCGCTCGGGCTGGTTGAGAGTGAGGATGGTGAGGGGGCCGAGGTTGGTGCGGGCGAGCATCGATTTGATTTTACCGGAACGAAGTGAATCGGGGCGGTACCGGCGGGCATCCTTTGGTGTGATGAAAGTACTCACTGCACTGCTCTTTGCCGCTCTTACCACTATGGCTGCTGATAATATCTACGAATTTACGATGAAATCGATTGATGGCCAAGCGACGCCGCTCGCCAAATATAAGGGGAAGGTCGTATTGGCGGTGAATGTCGCCAGCCAATGCGGCTACACGCCGCAATACGCGGGCCTGGAGGCTTTGTACAAAAAGTACAAGGATAAGGGGTTGGTAATTGCCGGCTTCCCGGCGAATAACTTCGGGGGCCAGGAGCCGGGCACCGATAGCGAGATCAAGACTTTTTGCGATCGCACGTACAAGGTGACTTTTCCGGTTTTCTCGAAGATTTCGGTGAAGGGGTCGGATCAAGCGCCGCTGTATCAGTATTTGACGCAGAAGGGCGGGGAAGTGAAGTGGAACTTCGCCAAATTCCTGATCGGGAAGAACGGGCAGGTCATCAAGAAGTTTGATTCGGGCGTGGAGCCTTCGGCGGAAGAGTTGACGAAGGCGATTGAAGCGGCGCTGTAGACCGGGTTGTTTTTGTGAGGGCCCCACTCCGGTGGGGCCTTTTGTGCGTTTGGTGCGGTACGCTAGTGTCGATTCACCTGAGATGACCCGACGCCAACTCTTTTGTAGCACGCTGACCTTGCCGCTCGCCGCGCAAAGGCGTCGTCGCCGGCCAAACATTGTGCTCCTGGTGGCCGATGACCTGGGGTACGGCGAACTGGGCTGCCAGGGCAATGCCGAAATTCCCACGCCGCATATCGATTCAATTGCGCTAGGGGGGATTCGGTTTACGCAAGGCTATGTGACGGCGCCCTTCTGCTCGCCTTCGCGGGCCGGGCTGTTGACGGGCCGCTACCAAACTCGCTTTGGCCATGAGCTAAACGTGGTGGGCACAAAGAACCTGGACGAAGGAGTGGGCTTGCCGTTATCCGAAACTACGGTGGCGACGCGGCTACAGGAGGCGGGTTACGCAACGGCTTGTCTGGGTAAGTGGCACTTAGGCACTCACCCGAAGTATCATCCGCAACGGCGCGGCTTCGACGAGTTCTATGGCTTTCTGCATGAAGGCCATTACTATGTGCCGCCCGGTCAGGACGGCGTCGTGAACCACTTACGCGAAAAGGAGCCACCTTACGATGCCAATAACCCGTTGTCGCGCGGCAGCAGTCCAATCACCGAGCGCGAATACTTCACCGATGCTCTGGCGCGCGAGGCCGTCGACTTTGTCGATCGGCACCAGCAGAAGCCGTTCTTCCTGTATGTGCCCTTCAACGCCATCCACAGTCCGATGCAAGCGAAGATGGCGTCGCAGAGTAAGTTCGCGCATATTGCCGATGAACACCGGCGGGTGTTTGCGGGGATGCTGTCGTCCTTGGATGACGCGGTGGGCCGCATCTTGGGCGCGCTGCGGCGGCATGGCTTGGAGCAAGATACGCTGGTGTTCTTCCTGAGTGACAATGGCGGGCCGACGGCGGAACTGACTTCGTCGAATCGAC
>JBBQQS010000621.1:0-2336 GCA_038215525.1 Bryobacterales bacterium | reverse complement strand
TAAGGAGAGTCCACCGGCGAGCGTTTGGCCCATAACGAAGGCATTCGTGGTGGGGTCAAGAAGCGCAGTGGTAATTGTGGCCGGCCTGTCGCCGCCGGACAACGTCATCGAGAGCGGGAACCCGATTCCGAAGGGTCCCGTAATGATCAGTCCCGAAGGTGCCAGGTTCACGGTAGACGTTTTCACCTGATATCCCGGCGCCGTGGCCGTGTAAGTAGCCGTCCCCGACGAAGCCCGGCCCTGCAGATAGTAGACCGCCGAGATCTGGCCAGCATTCAAGGCGAGGTTAATTGAACTGGCGCCGGCACCAGTTTCGGTCGCCGACAAGAGTAGGTTGGGCGAGTTACTCGACAAGGTGACGGTTAAGCCGCCAACCGGGACCGCTTGACCCAACAGAAGGTTGCCGGGGGCCTGCAGGTTGCTGCCGACCGTCACATTGTCTTCAATCACCAAGCCGGGCACCCGCACGGTAACCGTCAAGGAGCCGCCGCTGGCCGCAGGCGTGAAGCCCGTGGGCGGCGTCACGCTGATTAAGCTGGTGCCAAACCCCGCCGGTTGGAATTGGGCCGTCGCCGAACCTACACCCCCCGTGAAGCGCACCGGTGACCCCGTGATGGTGCCGATGGCCGGCGTGGCGCTTGCCACGGCCACATCCACCGTCAAGCCTCCGCGCACCGCCTGCGGATCCACCGGATTGAAGCTCGCGTCCAGACGCGTCGAGCGCAGTGTGAGAGGGCTGCTGGCGGCGCCCGTGGTGGTAAAGAAGTCCGTACCGACACCGAACGGACCGCTGACGACGAAGCTCGAACGCGTCAACGTCACCGAGCCGTTCACGTCGCCGAAACCCGGCGAACTCGCCCTGAAGTTCACCACGCCATTGTTGGCCAATCCCTGCACGTAGAAGTCCGCCGACGCCGTGCGCCCCGTCGGAATTTCGATAGTAATCGAACTGGAACCGGCCGCCGTGACGGAGGTAGCAAACAGCACCTTGCCGGGATCGCCGCTCGTGATCGTCACCATCATGCCCGCCGCCGGAGAGGGGGCGTTCAGGCGGATATTGGTCGTGGTTTGCAGATTTTCGCCCAACGTCACCGCTGTCGTGATCATGGTCGCCGAAGTCACCGTGGCTACCAAGGCGTCCGCACCCGCACCCGGAAGGCTATAGCCTGTGGGCCCCACCGCCGTCAGCAGCGCAACGCCGGGCGACCCGACCCCCGAAAACGTTGCGGCGGCCGAAGCATTGCCGCCGGCAATCGTCAACGTGTTCGGAATCACCGCGCCCACCAAGCCAGGCACATTCGTAATCGATACCTGCACCGACAAGCCGCCACGAATTTGCTGACTTTCGGCAAAATTCAGCGAGCCATCCAGGCGCGCTGCCGATACCGTCAGTCCCACGCTGCTCCCCAGGCCGAGGGTAAAGTTCTGCGACGCCGGACTATTCGGACCACCCAGCACGAAGCCGGAAGGCGCCAATGTCACGGTGCCCACCCCGCTATTCAGACCCGCCGAAGTCACCGTCAAATTCGCGATGCCGCTGCTCGTCAAGCCTTGCACATAGAAGCTCGCCGTGGCCGAGCCCTCGCCCACGTTGAAGGTCAGTTGTAACGAACCCGCGTCGGTGGGCCGTCCCGCCACCAGCACCAAACCCGGGTCGCTCGAAGAAATCGTCACCCGTTGGCCACCTGCGGGGGCCACGTTTGGCAAGGTGAGCGTCATCAGTGTTTGTAGATTCTGGCCCACTGTCACCGGCGCCAGCGAGATGGCGTTACCGCCCCCTCCGCCACCACCGCCACTCGGGGGCGGCGCAACCGGCGTCGTGTTGGTCAGCGAGAAGTTCGCGGGGCTGGCCACGCCCGTCACCGAGGCCGCCACCACATAGGCACCCGCCGTTCCATTCGCTACCGGCAACGCCGAACTGGCTAAGCCGGAGGCATTGGTTACGGCAGTCGTCGTACTGAGACTGGCGCCCGCGCCACTCGACGGCGCGCTGAAAGTCACGGTTACGCCGGACATCGCATTTCCCTGCCCGTCCCGTACCAGCGCCACCAGCGGACTGCCAAATGAGGTGTTCACCAGCGCGCTCTGTCCGCTACCGCTCGAGGCGAGTACCTGCGCCGGCGGCGCCGCCGCATCCGCGATTTCCGTCTTGGCGCTTCCCGACATTGCCCCTCCAGCTCATATCAAACGCAGAAGAGGACAAACGGTTGCGCCCGGCCTTTCAATCGGAGTGGCGGGAGACGATGCGGGCAAGAAGTTCGGCATTCCGTGCGACGGAGCGCCGTTGCTTGCCAACACGAAGGAGAGCGCCGTTTTCGAAGGCAGCTACGACGGCA
>JBBQQS010000620.1:0-2336 GCA_038215525.1 Bryobacterales bacterium | reverse complement strand
GCACCTTCACCGGCTGATTGTTCATCTTGAGATTGTTGATGCGCAAGCTGGAGGGTTTGAGGTCCGGCACGCCTTGCATCGTGCTCACCTTCTCTTCCATCTCCTTGCGCGCTTGTTGGCCGGGCGTCAGTCCGCGCTCTTCGGGAGAGGCGGCTTCGGCTTGCCCGCCTTCCTTCTTTTCCTTCTCGCGCTTCAGCATGTCGTAGGTGCGGCGGAGTTCCTGCTCGGCCATGGTGGAACTCGGATCCATGGCGAAGGCCTTCTGGAACTCGGCCAGTGCCTCTTCGAGCTTGCCCGATTGGCGCAGCCGTTGACCTACGTCGACGTGGTTTTGCGCGGCTTGGAAGCGGGCGCGGCGGACGGCGAGTTGATAGCCCTGGTCACTCGGGTCGGCGTTTAGGGCCTCCTCAAATAACTTGAGCGCGAGGTCGTATTCCTTCCGGGCTTCGGCGATCTGGCCGTCCTTTAAGAGCTTTTCGCCCTTCTTGGTGCGGGCCTCGACCGGGGCAAGGACTAAGAAGAATATGAGTGTCACACTCAGTACTTCTCGCACGGTTTCCCGTAAATGCTTGAGTATAGGCATCTTATATGGCGTATGCTAAAATCTTTCGAGGTGGCCTATGCACTTGCGCTTGGGCGTTACCTGCTACAAGCACTTGACGTCCAACCCTTGGATCCCGTGCAATAGGAAATTCAAGCACTTGAAAGCGCCGACAGGGATTAAGATCATCGCCGACAACCGCCGCGCCGGTTACGAGTACCATCTGCTCGACCGTTACGAGTGCGGCATCGTCCTCACCGGCACCGAAGTCAAGGCCGCCCGGGGTGGGCGCGTCCAGATTGCCGACGCCTATGCCGAGGTGCTGGACAACGAAGCGTGGCTGCAAAATGCCCACATCAGCGAGTACACGCATGGTAATATTTCCAATCACTTACCGGTGCATAAGCGCAAGTTGTTGCTGCACCGCAAAGAGATCGAAAAGCTGCACCATACGACGCGGGAAAAGGGGCTCACGCTGATTCCGACCAAAATGTACCTAAAGGATGGACGCATAAAGGTCGAAATTGCCGTGGGTAAGGGAAAAAAGCTGCACGACAAGCGCGCCACCGAAAGGCAGCGCGAGCAGGAAGCCGAGGCGCGCGCGGCCGTGTCCGCATCCGCGCGACGCCGTTAGAAAATTGGCCGTTAGAATTTGGAACAGAAAAGAGCCTCCCATGGAAACCAAGATCGCGTTTACAGCCTTCGAAACGATCGACGCCGAAGCGTTGGTTTTGATCGCCTTTGAGCAAACGGCCCAGTCGCATCCTTGGATCGCCGAACTGGTGACTTCGGGCGAGTTTACCGGCAAGTTTTTGGATTCCGTAGTGCTGCATCATCCCACCGGCATCGGTGCGAAGCGCCTGGTGGCGATCGGCGGGGGCAAGGCGGACCGCTTTACGCCCAGCGAAATGCGGCAACTGGCGGGCGCGGTGGTGCGTAGCTTGAAGACGAAAAAGATGCGCCGCGTGGCGCTCGTATTGAGCGAAGCGTTCCAATATCCGGAGTACGTGGCCGCGGCGGTGGGCGGCGCGATCCTGGGCGATTGGGAGCCGGATCTCCACAAGAGTAAAAAGGAGTCCACCGGCGGAATCGACGAATTCACGGTTCTCTGCCCAGGCGGCGTCACCGAACTGGCCGACGCCTTCACCCGCGGCCAAGTGGTGGCCACGGCGCAGAACTTCGCGCGGGAGCTGTCGAATGAGCCGCCCAATCTTTTGACGCCCACCGTACTCGCCCGCCGTGCCGCCCAGATGGCCGCCGAAACGGGCCTTTCCTGCGACATTCTGGACCAGGATCGCATGCGCCAACTGGGCATGGGTTCGCTGCTGGGCGTGGCGCAAGGCAGCGCCGAGCCGCCATTTCTCATCGTGCTGCGCTATGCGCCGCCCGTGCCGCTTCCCGGCGTCCATTTGGCCTTGGTGGGCAAGGCAGTCACCTTCGATACGGGCGGCATCTCCATCAAGCCGAGCGAAAAGATGGACCTGATGAAGTTCGACATGTGCGGCGGCGCGGCCGTGCTGGGCGCGATGCAGGCCATCGCCAGCCTGAAGCCGGGGATTGCGATCACCGCCTATATCCCGACGGTGGAAAACATGCCGGGCGGCAAGGCGCAACGGCCGGGCGACATCGTGACGAGCCTCTCCGGCAAGACGATCGAGATTCTGAATACCGACGCCGAGGGACGGCTGATTATGGCCGATGCCATTACTTACGCCAAACGGCAAGGGGCTACGCATTTGATCGACGCCTCGACGCTGACCGGGGCGATTGTGGTGGCGTTGGGCGGGATCAACTC
>JBBQQS010000619.1:0-2361 GCA_038215525.1 Bryobacterales bacterium | reverse complement strand
TCAATCGGCACTTCCGGCGATACGCCGGTTACCACCGGCGCCGGTGGGCGCGCCGTTCCGTAAGGCGTCAGAATGGTGCCTTCGTTGTCTATCAGGGCCAGGTGGAAGACCTGCCCGAGTTCGACATCGCGGGGCGTCGAGGGCAGATGGATAGAGGCGACGGGCACCCGTTCCGTAAGATGCACCTGAATCCGGTTCGGCCAAATTCTCAGCACGGAGGCATCGCGCACCCAGTCAATCTTCGTCAGCCGTTCGCGGCGTTCGTCGAGGGGCACTAAGTAAATACTTTTGCCTAAGTCCGGCGCAAAGATCTTCAGCACTTCTTCGCGATCGGCGCGCTTCATGCCGGTAATTTGTAAGTTCGGGCTCGGCTCACCGGTCTCAACCGGCGGCGCTAACGCGAAACGAGGCTCCGTGGCAAGAAACTCATCGATCTTCGAGCCGATCCATAAGAATAAGAGCAGCGCGATCACGCCACCCAGACTCCAGCCAAGTAACTTCCAGGGCGGGGCGGACACAGCCGTCGCTTGCTGCTTTTTGGCGCGGGTCCGCTTCGGCCTTTCAACCGTTTCTTCTTCGGCATTCGACACCGCTTCGGCCGCGCTAGGCTCCTCGCCCACGCGCTTCCGCGGCCGGTCGTCGTTCGAGTCGATAATCATACGCGTTCCCGCAATCTGCCCAAAATCATTTCTCCGGCCTGGGATACGGTGCCGGCTCCCAAAGTAATAATCACGTCGCCATCTTTCGCTTGCGTCGTCACGGCTTCCACCCCCGCTTCGAGCGAACCGACATAGGAAGCACCCCGATGGCCAAAGTCGCGCAGGCGGCGGGCGAGCGCATCGCCCGTCGCGCCTTCAATCGGTTGTTCGCTTGCCGCGTAGACATCGGTGACATACACGTCATCGGCTTGGTGAAAGGCGCGGGCGAACTCATCCATCAAATGATGCGTACGGGTATAGCGATGCGGCTGAAATAGCACATGCACGCGGCCGAATTTACATCGGCGCGCGGCGTCCAAGGTGGCACGCACCTCGGTGGGGTGATGCCCATAGTCGTCGATCACCGTTACGCCGGCCGCTTCGCCACGCACCTGAAAGCGCCGGTCGACGCCGGTGAAGCTCCTCAAGCCCGCAGCAATTTGCTCCGTTGTCAGTTGGAGTTCCAAGCCCACCGCCACCGTCGCCGTCGCGTTCAGTACGTTGTGCATCCCCGGCAAGGGCACTTCGAACTCGCCCAAATCCTTTCCGAGCAGTTCCAGGCGGAACTGGCTGGCTAAGTGCCCGTAGCGGGCATCGCGAATCACTAAGTCCGCCTGCGCGCTAGTGCCATAAGTCAAAACCCGGCGCTTCACGTCCGGCAGCACCTGCTGGATATTCTCGTCATCCAGGCATAGGATCGCCACGCCGTAGAAGGGCACCTTGTTAATGAAGTCGGTGAAGGCGCGGCGGATGGCGGCAAGGTCGGCGTAGTGGTCGAGGTGTTCGCGGTCGATGTTGGTGACTATTGCGATAATGGGCGCCAGCTTCAGGAAGGACCCGTCGCTCTCATCGCTCTCTACCAACAGAATGTCACTTTGGCCAACGCGGGCGTTCGATCCACCCATCATGCCGACGCGGCCGCCCACGACGACGGTGGGGTCCAAACCGGCGTGACTCAGAACCGTCGCCGCAAGCGACGTAGTGGTCGTCTTGCCATGGCTGCCCGCCACGGCTATCCCGTACTTCAACCGCATTAACTCCGCCAATAACTCTCCGCGCGGAATTACAGGAATTCCACGCCGCCGGGCTTCCATCACCTCGGGGTTGTCCGGCGACACGGCCGAACTCACCACCACCGCCTGCGCTTCGCCGACATTCGCCGCTGCGTGGCCCGCGGCGATCCGCGCGCCCATCGCTGACAGCCGTTCCGTCAGTGGCGACAGTTTGAGGTCACTCCCGCCGATCCGGTAACCCAGATTCAGCAGCACCTCGGCAATGCCGCTCATGCCAATGCCGGCGATGCCCACGAAATGCAGATGTTGCTGCTTAAAAAACATTCTCACCCAAAATTGTTTCGGTTTTCACGTGCCATGTCAAATTCGGTACCCAGGGTACTCCCCCGCGGGCGCTCCGGCAGGTCGACCTTTTCGGGCTTCCGCTCCAAGGCCGGCCGCAGGATGGAGTCCACCAAAGCCCAATCAATCTTCGTCATTTCTTTCCTCCGTTGGCCAATTCTTCGAGGTAATCCGCCACTCGTTCGGCCGCGCCGCGCTTGGCCAATTGGCGCGCCGCGTTTGCCATCTCTTCCAAACCGGCGCGATTTCCGCGCGCCCACGAAATTTCTGCCAGCAATCGCTCGCCGGTGAAATCCGCATCCAAAACC
>JBBQQS010000618.1:0-2374 GCA_038215525.1 Bryobacterales bacterium | reverse complement strand
CCAACCAATCCCAACTGGATGCCGTACTGCGGAGTGCCCAAACCCGCGCCGAGGGCCGCCTGGCCTGGATCACTCTGCGCGATACCTCGAACACGCTATTGGGCCGCACCGGCCTCGAAGTACCGGCTTCCTTTACCGCCGAACAAGTGCGGGCGCTGATGCGGGCGCGCAAGTTCAGCTTCACCCGCCGCGCGACCCCGCAGGGCGAAATGGTGGTGGAAGCCTTCGTGCTGCGCTTGCCCGGGGTGCAACGGAGCCAGGGCCTCTGGCCGGTCGCGTATTTTCCCGCCGGTAACCCGGGCGCTCGCCCCGTGGCGATCCTCGAAGTGGGCGCCCCGCTCGATGCCCCGCTCGATGCCGCGCTCGGGCGCCTGTGGCCGCTTCGGAGGAACCTGCTGATCAACTGCTCGGGCGCTATCGCGTTGCTGGCCACCTTGCTGGTGCTCGCGCTGCGCTTCCGCTCCTACATTGCGGGCCAACGCCTGGCCCAGGAAGTGGACCTGGCCCGGCGCGTCCAACAGGACCTGCTCCCCACGCCCCGCGATACCTCCGCCACCTTTGACCTGGCGGCCGACTACCAGCCCGCCGCCGACTTGGGCGGCGACTTCTACGACGCCTTTCCGGTGCTAAACGGCGCCGCCTTCGTCCTCGGCGACGTCTCGGGCAAGGGCATTCCCGCCGCTTTGCTCACGGGCGTGATCCACGGCGCCGTCCGGTCCAGCGCCTGGACCGAGAGCGCCCGCCAACATCGGCAAGCCACCGAACAACTGAATCGTCTGCTGAGCGAACGCGCCTCGGCCGAGCGTTTCGCCAGCCTCTTCTGGGGCTACATCGATGGCCAAACCCTGCGCTACATCAACGCCGGCCATCTGGCCCCGATTTTGGCCCGCGCCAACCGCCCGGTCTGCTTGCGGCTCAACGAAGGCGGCCCTGTGCTCGGGCTACTGCCGACGGCCCGCTACGAAGCCGGCAGTGTGGAGCTTGAGCCGGGTGACCTGCTGGTGCTCTACTCCGACGGGCTCGTCGAAGCCGCCAACGCCCGGGATGAGCAGTTCGGCGAAGAACGCGTGCTCCACTTGGTGGCGCAGAATCGCCACTTGAGCGCGGCCCAAATTCGCGATCGCATCCTGCGCGAGGCCCAACTGTTTACCGGCCACGTTGAGCTTGAGGACGATCGCACGTTGCTGGTGCTGCGTTACACGGGCGCGAGCATGGAGTCCGAAGGGGCGGATTTGGCCACCGTGGGCGCCGGCGTCCAATCGCCAGAAGTTCTTTCCGGAATTGCCTAAGCGGTCGGGCTGGTGAGGGCGTGGAAAAGCAGGTCCTGCAAGGTGACGTGGCGCAAGGCCGACTGGTGAGTGGCCTCCAGCACGACGGGCGGGGCCATGCCAGAGTCGAGGGCTTCCTTCCAGCGGTCGGCGCAGAGGCACCATTGGTCACCAGGCTTGACGCCGGCGAAGCCCCATTGGGGGCGTGGCGTCGACAGGTCGTTGCCGCGCGATTTGCTGAACTCGAGGAACTCTTGGGTCGTGCGGACGCAGATGGCGTGGACGCCCTGGTCGTCGGGGCCGACTTCGCAGCAGCCGGTGCGGTAAAAGCCGGTCATGGGATCTTTGGAGCAGGATTGCAAGGGTCCGCCCAATACGTTGAGTCCAGGTTCTTTGGTCATACTCTTACAGGATCCGACAGAACCGACCCCTTTCGCTCACGCCGCGAAAAAAGACTGACTTAGCGTTGCCGTTCCCAGATCTCCGATCCGCCGAACGTGTAGGCGCCCTCCCCCTCTTTCCGCACCGAAGCTTCCGCCTTCAAGCGTTCCGGCAACCCCTCGAAGGAAAACACCCGCTGCGAGTCTCGCGTGCCGCCCTCCGGCAATTCTCGAAAGATCCACATTCTCAGCGAACCGGGGTTTCGCTCCAGCGACGCGCGGGCTGGCTTACCCAGCACTTTGTAGTTGCGGACAACTGCATCGTCGATCAGGTCCAGGCAAAAGGTTCTGGGAGGTTGGGCCGCCGGCACCAGGTATTGGGAGATTCTTACCTTGGGCCCCCGGTGCCGCATGGTCATCGTGAATCGGCAGCGACCAGCCTCAACGTAATGCTAAGCAGTCGCCAAAGTTTCATCGCCTACCTTCTTGATCGTGCCAATGAAAAAGCTTGTGGGTGATCTTCCATTCGCCGTCTCGCTTCAGCAGGGTGAAGACATCGGACGCATGGGCGTTGGCCCCCCGCCAGTTTGCCTGACCAATTCCGAACTTCCAGGTGCACCACGGCAATCGTTTCCACCACCTCAATTCTCGCAAAGTGGACCTGGATGTGCGGAGCCGGGCCGTTGCCGTCAATCCACTGGAACACGTGTTCTACCGAGCCGCCAT
>JBBQQS010000617.1:0-2429 GCA_038215525.1 Bryobacterales bacterium | reverse complement strand
GGCTGAGGGTTAGCCAGAAGGCTTCCTGTACCGGATCCACCGTGCCTTGCAGTCGCTGAGCTAAGTCGCTGGCGGCCGCGCGAGTTAATGAGCCATTGAGCAGGGTCAAGGCCTGCGGCGCGACGATGGTGCTTTGCCGGCGGGAACAGGAAGTGCTCAAGTTAGGCGCGTCGAAGGTCTCGGCCATGGGCAGCAGTACGCTACGCCGTTGGATCAGATAGATACTACGCCGGCGCTGCTCTTCTTCCGAAGAAGGGAACCACTTAAAGAACTCGAAGCCCTGGGCGACGTCTTCCGGAACGCTGAAGAGTACCGGTGGCCCGCCCGGTGCGGGGTTCAGCTTGCCGCTCACGGCTAGAATTGAGTCCCGCAGCGCTTCGGCGTCAAGGCGTTGCCAATTCATCCGCCATAGGAAGCGATTGGCCGGATCCATGGCGGCGAGCTTCTCCTGTTCCGGATGACGGCTGGCCTGCCGGAAAGTCGCCGAAGTAAGCATTAAGCGATGGAGCGCTTTCAGGCTCCATTGTTTTTCCACTAACTGCACGGCCAACCAATCGAGTAACTCGGGATGCGACGGCGTGTCGCCATTCCTGCCGAAGTCACTCGGCGTCCGCACCAAGCCTTCGCCGAAATGCCGCTGCCACAGGCGGTTGGCGATCACGCGGGCCGTGAAGGGATTTTCGCGTGCTGCGATCCACTCGGCCAGCGCCAAGCGCCGTCCATTGCTGCCGCCGGCAAAGGGAATCGTGGCCGGTGTCGATTGGCCGGTGACGCAAGAAAGGAAACTTGCCTCTACTTTTTCGCCTCGCGCGGCCAGGTCGCCGCCGCTGAGTACATAAGTATCCGGCACTTCGGGAGCCGCCGGCGGCGCTACGTCCTTTACGGCATAGGCGATCGGCTGAAAGCGCTTAGCTAACTCCTGCTCCCGCTGCATCCGGTCGCGGGTGTCGAAGTAACTACGCAGCGGCTGGCGCCACTCGGGTTCTTTTACTAACGGTAAGTCCTGTTCCAGAAAGAATAGGTTTTTGGTATTTAACTTACCCAGAAACTTCTTGAGGCCGTCGTCTTCGACCTTCACCGCGAAAAGTTTCATGTAACGTTGTTTCAGAGTTTCGCGCTGTTGGTCGAGCGCCACTTGCGCGGCCTCGGCTTCGTCCTCGTGCTGCCGCAGCAGCCGTCTCTTCTCCTTGGGCTGCTCTACTTCGTCGAACGGTACGGGCAGGTCGGCGATGGCGGTGCCGGCGAAGAACGCCTGCAGCCGGTAATAATCCTTTTGCGGAATCGGATCGTACTTATGGTCGTGGCATTGCGCGCAGCCGGTGGTCATCCCCAAAAATACGCTGCCCACCGTGGCGGTGACGTCATTCAGATGATCTTGCCGCAACTGCTTCTTCGAGTTGGCGTCGGCCTCCCACGGCGCAAAGCGTAGAAAGCCCAGCGCCACCAATCGGTCTGAGGCGGGCGCGGGCTTCTTGCCTCGATACTCGTCGCCCGCGATCTGTTCTTGCACGAAGATGTCGTAAGGCTTGTCCTGGTTGAAGGAGCGGATGACATAGTCACGATAGCGCCAGGCGGTGGGCCGCTCGCCGTCAATCGCAAAGCCGTCTGATTCGGCGTAACGTACCAGGTCCAGCCAATGCCGAGCCCAACGCTCGCCATAACGCGAGTCGGCGAGTAACTGGTCCACGAGTTTTTCGTAAGCTTGCGGATCTTCGCTGTCCGCAAAAGCCCGCACCTGCTCCGGTGTCGGCGGCAGGCCGAGTAAGTCGAAATACAAGCGTCGAATTAAGGTGCGGCGCGAGGCCTCGGGGGCCGGTGCAATCCCCATGGAATCAAGCTTCGCCGCGACGAACGAGTCGATCGGGTTACGCACCCACGCCTTTTGCTTCGTAGCCGGCAAAGGCGGCGCGCTCGGCGCCTTCAGCAGCCAGTCCCAATGCGCGTCGCGTTTCGTGATGACCAGGGTGGGCGGTAAGGCGTCAATGGCCGTGCGGAGTTCGGCCAGTAACCGCGGCGAGAGTGTTCCGCCCAAGGGCATCCGCGGCGTTTTTTCTCCGGTGACATGCTGCACCAGCAGGCTCCGCGCCGACGAACCGGGCTCGATGGCTGGCCCATGTTTACCGCCCCGGCGCAGGTCGTCCATGGTTGCTACGGAGAGGCCGCCCCGTGCCTTGCCCCCGGCGTGACAACTGCCGCACTCCTGGGCGAGCAAAGTGAGGAGCGGCTCGTTGGCGTAGACGAGCCCGCAGATTCCGAAGAGCAGCCAAATAAACATGCTTCCCGGATCATATCAATAGCTGGCGCTACTTGCCGACGTGCGCGGTGAGGTAGTCCAGAATCACCTGCACCTCGTCGTCCTTGGCGCTGGCCCCGCGAGCGATCATGTTGTCGACCATGGCCTGCCAGGCTTTCCGGTCCCGTCGCATTCC
>JBBQQS010000616.1:0-2429 GCA_038215525.1 Bryobacterales bacterium | reverse complement strand
TCCTAGGCGCCATCGGCACCAAGGACGAGATGAAAGTCATCTTCTTACTCCGGCCCGGGGCTTAGCTCGCGGCGCGCCAGCCGCACCACGTACTTCGCCTCTTCTTCGAGCCCCGCACGGGAAAGGCGCGCCTCGCCAATCAGCATGATGCTCGCCACAAATTGAAAGATGGCGCCCGTAATGCCCAACACCAGCGGCAGCCAACTCCAATGGGACATCGCCACGCTCGCGACCGCGATCGAGACGCTAGTGGCCATAAACATACCTGAAGCGAAGTAAAGGTACACCAACACGCGGGCCAGAATGCGGGAGCGCTTGGTCATCATGTCGATCTGCGAAAGCAGAAAGCTCTTGCGCTCCTCGGATAGGTGGCTGGCCTCGCTGATCACCCGATCTTCTTCGAGAATCGCCATAATGCCGCGCATGCGATCCACGCAGCGGCCCAAGCGATTCGACGTCGAAAGAATGAAGGTGCCGGTGGCGGAAATCAACAGGGCCGGCGTGATCATCGCGGTCAGAACGGCCAAAGCCGCTGACAGCGTGGTGAAGCGTGAGTTGCTCAAAAAGTCGGCGAAGTTCACGCTTTTAGTTTAGCCTGCTCCATTTAGTGCTCGAATAGAGAGAGTTATGAAACTCGGCATCGATTTTGGCACCACACGAATCGTCGTCGCTAGCGCGGACCGCGGTAACTACCCGGTGGTCTCCTTTGACGCGGATGGCGAAGTGCGGGATTGGTACCCGCCCACCATCGCCTTTGGCCCGGAGGCGATTCACTATGGCTGGGCCGCGCTGCAACATCAGGGCGACCCCGCTTGGACCCTGGTGCGTTCGCTGAAGCGCGAACTGCACGGCGCGGGTCCGCACACGAAACTCGAAGTGGCCGGACGCTCCGTCCTGCTGCTGGATCTTTTGGTGGGCTTGGCGCAGTCCTTGGCAGCGGCCCTGCGGGAGCATTCGAACTCAGGCGTAAAAGCGAAAGAACCGCTGGAGGCGATGCTGGGTGTGCCGGCCAACGCCAACTCCAATCAGCGTTTCCTCACCACTGAAGCCTTTCGCCGCGGTGGCTTTTCAGTTCTGGGCATGTTGAACGAGCCTTCGGCAGCCAGTGTCGAATTCGCACATCGCCATCGCCAAGGCAATGCCGGCGAAGAAACCCTCCTGGTTTATGACCTGGGCGGCGGCACCTTCGACGCTTCCATCCTGCGAACGGCGGAGAAAGAGAATGTCGTGGTGGCCACGGCGGGCCTACCGCATTTCGGCGGCGACGACTTCGACGAGATGATCTCGGAGTTAGCGCTCGATGAGGATCGCCGCCAGTTACTCGAACCGGGCGAGGCATATCGATTGATCGAAGAGTGCCGCGAGCGAAAAGAATCAATTAAGCCGACCACGAAGCGGGTTA
Source organism: Bryobacterales bacterium (assembly GCA_038215525.1). Lineage (GTDB taxonomy): Bacteria > Acidobacteriota > Terriglobia > Bryobacterales > Bryobacteraceae > JALHNI01. The sequence continues at coordinate 1,027 of JBBQQS010000616.1, read as the reverse complement.
CCGTCGACCTCGAAGCGGTGCGCTCCGGTTGGGGCGGCGTAAATATTGCGGTGGGCTTATTCGAGTCCTTGGCAAGGCCGCGGATTCAACAATCCATCGATGTCGTGGAAGGGTTGATTAAGTCCCTAGGTCCAGCGGGCAGCATTGACGCTTTATACGTCACCGGCGGCGGCAGCGAGTTACCCTTGGTATCCCGGATGTTACGCGAAAGCTTTGGCCGCTCCGTGAAGCGATCGGCTTATACCCGTGCCGCCACCGCCATAGGCCTTGCTATCCACACGGATGACGATCAACCGGCCACCAAAGTGCGAGAGCGCTTTGGCCGCGCCTTCGGCGTGTGGCGCGAAGCCGACCATGGCCGCCGCGCTTGGCTCGATGTCATCTTTGAGCGCGGGACGATGCTGCCTCTCGCTAAGCAACCGCCTCTGGTGCGGGAACGCCGTTATTACCCGGTGCATAACATCGGCCATTTCCGCTATCTCGAGGCCGGCGATGTTACTCGCGAAGGCGAGCCAACCGGAGATCTGGCTTTTTGGGACGAGATCCACTTTCCTTTTGACCCCTCATTGGCCGAAGTAAGCGATCTAGCCAAAGTACCCGTCGATTACTCTGAAATTGCGCAAGGGCAGGAGATCCACGAACGATTTATCTGCGATGCCAGCGGGGCGGTCCGCGTGGAGTTGTCGAACTCCACGGCGAACTACGCCCGCAGTTTTGACCTGGCCCGTTGGGCTAAGAATTCCGAGACGGTGAAGCCGGGCGCCAAACGCCGCCGCGCGCAGCCGTCCAAATCCGAGGAGAATGCATGACAAAGTTAGAAGGGCCGCAAGGGCCACTCGAGACCGCGCTGATTACGGGAGCCTCACGCGGCATCGGCGCCGCCAGTGCGTTAGCGTTGGCCCAGGCCGGCGTGCGCCGTTTTCTGTTGCAATACAACTCTTATCCGGAAGGCGCCGCCGAAGTGCAGGCGTCGCTCAAAGCCTTGGGTGCCGAAGCCACTCTGGTGCAAGCGAACCTAGCCGCGGTA
>JBBQQS010000615.1:0-2434 GCA_038215525.1 Bryobacterales bacterium | reverse complement strand
GCCGATCCTGATTGTGGGTCATAGCGACTCGGTGAATTTTGACCCGAAGAAATGGACGCATGGGCCATTCTCCGCTCATCGTGAAGGCGGCTATATCTACGGCCGCGGCACGGTAGACGACAAGGACAACCTGACCGGTGCCTTGATGGCCATGCTGCTATTGAAGCGCCAGAATGTGCCGCTCGACCGGGATGTGATCTTCCTTTCTGAAGCCGGCGAAGAAGGAAACACCTCGGTGGGGATTGCCTTTCTGGTGAAGGAACACTTTCCCGAGATTGAAGCCGAGTATTGCCTGGCCGAGGGCGGATCCGCCGTCCGCACCGATGGCCGCCTGCGCTTTGTTTCCGTGCAGACCACCGAGAAGATGCCCTTCGGCGTGCGCTTAGTGGCGAGCGGCGTGGCTGGGCATGGTTCGGTACCCTTGCGCACCAATGCGGTGGTGAAGATTGCACAGGCCGTCACCCGCATTGCCGCTTGGCAGCCTCCGATGCGCCTGAACGACACAACACGCGCTTACTTTGAGCGCCTCGCCACGGTGTCCACGCCGGAGGAGAAAGAGCGTTACAACGGACTGCTAAACCCGGAGAAGACCGATGCGATTCAGGAGTATTTCGCCGTCAACGAACCGCGCCATAACTCGATGATCCGCACTTCGGTTTCGCCCAATATCATCACCGCCGGCTACCGGTCGAATGTAATACCCTCCGAAGCCGAAGCGACGCTCGACATTCGCGCGCTGCCGGATGAAGACTTGCCGCGGTTACTCGAGACCATGAAGAGTATCGTGAACGACCCGGCGGTGAAGGTAGTCCCCACGGGCCGCTCCGTTCGTCCTGGCGCGGCTCCTTCGGCCCTGGACAACGATGCCTTCCGCGCCATCGAGTTAGTCGCGAAGAAACATTACCCCGGCGTACCTACTTTGCCGACGATGTCCACCGGCGCCACCGACATGGCCTTCCTGCGCGGTAAGGGCGTACAGTGCTACGGCATTGGGCCGATGATCGACTCCGAAGATGGCCCGAAAGGCTTTGGTGCCCACAGCGACCAGGAGCGCATTCTTGAGAGTTCGCTGTATACCTTCATCAAGTTCCACTATGACTTAGTGGTGGAAATCGCGCGGGCCAAATGATACTCACTTTATTGCTGTTACTCGCCGAAACGCACCAGATTCACCCGAAGAGTTACTACAACTCCTTCGACCATCGCCACGCGGTACTCGCGCGCATCAAAGCGGGGGATACGGTAGTTACCCGGACCGTCGACGCCGGCGGCTATGACGAGAATGGCAAGAAAGTCGGCGAGCGGGGCAATCCACTTACGGGGCCCTTCTATATCGAAGGCGCCGAACCCGGAGATGCCCTCGAAATCAAGCTCGACCGGCTGCGGATGAACCGTAATTACGGCTTTACGGCTTACCGCCTGGGGCTTTATGCGATCAATCCCGAGTCGATTGAAGGCCTTTATCCGGCAGTCTACAAAAAGGATGCAGTGATCCCCGGACGCGATACGATCGTCAAATGGGATATTGACCTCGCCAAGCAACGCGTGCGCTTGAGCGAACCGAAGAGCGCCGTGCATCGGCTGGACTTTGCCGCTTCACCGATGCTGGGCTGCATTGGCGTCGCCGCGGCGGGCGTCTTTGCGCCAACGTCAGGGATCTCCGGCCCTTATGGCGGCAACATGGACTACAACCGCATCGGCCAAGGCGCCACGGTATTGCTGCCGGTGTCCCATGCGGGCGGGTTACTCTTTATCGGCGATGCCCACGCCCTGCAAGGCGACGGCGAACCCAATGGCACGGGCGTCGAGACCTCGATGGACGTCACCTTCACCGTCACCCTGCGCAAGAAGGCCGCGCTCACCGGGCCCCGCGTGATCACGAGCGACTCGATCATCTCGGTGGGCAGCCAACCGGAATTCGCATCCTCGCTCGACCGCGCCCTGCGCCTGGCCACCTCCGACATGGTGGAATGGCTCGTGAAAGATTACAAGATGGAGCCCTGGGCCGCGCACCTGCTGATCTCCTACCAGGGCCGGTACGACGTTGTGACTGTGGCGGGCTCCATGGCCTTGCGGATCCCTAAGGCAGAGTTGCCCAGAATCTGATAGCATTCCCGACGACGGCGCTTCCGCGCCAATGACAAAGGAGCATTGCTATATGATCCATATTCTGGGACAGATCATCATCGGGCTGTTTATCGGCATCATTGCCAAGGTTTTGCTGCCCGGATACGATGGCGGCGGTTTGATTCTCACCGCGCTCCTCGGCATGGCCGGCGCCTGGGTGGGCGCGTGGTTGGGGCAGCAACTGGGTTGGTATAAGAGCGGCCAAACGGCCAGTTTCCTCATGTCCATCGCCGGCGCGATGGTGCTCCTGCTGGTCTTCCGGCTGGTGTAGCAAAACTCATCCCTGTTGTAAGGTAGACTTATGAAT
>JBBQQS010000614.1:0-2468 GCA_038215525.1 Bryobacterales bacterium | reverse complement strand
GACGCCACATAGCGCTCCACCGCGCTCAATATCTGATTCCGGTCTACCATCGTCGTCCCCGATGATACAGGAACGGGACCGGCCTCGCGCACCATCGCCGCAATTCTCTTCACGTGCACCAAATGCATCGGCCCCACGTTGTCGCCCGTCGAGTTGCCGGCAATGGCGCCGCAGCCCAGTGTCATCGCCGGCTGCAAGCTCGTCGTGATCCCCGTCGACCCCTGCGGCGACGGCGTATTCACCAGCACCCGGAACGCCGGCATGCGCAGACCGTATTGCCGGATGCGCGCTTCGTCCTCTGCATGGATGACGCAGGTATGCCCGAGTCCGCCCAAGCGCAGAATCGCCTCGCAGGCGTCGAGGCCGGCGGCAAAGTCCTTCACAAAATACAGCGCCAGCACGGGCGATAGCTTCTCCGCAGATAGCGGGTGATCCTTGCCGATGCCCCCGATCTCGGCCACCAGAATCGACGTCTCCGCCGGCACTTCAAAGCCCGCCATCCGCGCAATCTTCGGTGCCGGCTGCCCTACGCACTCCGGATTCACGCCCAGCCGCGGCGTCAGCACCGTCCGGCCCACGCGCGCGCCTTGTTCGGCATCGCACAGGAAAGCCTTCTGCGCGCGCAACGCCGCCAGAATCGGCTCCCGCAGCGAGTGCTCCGCCACCAGGGTCTGCTCGCTCGAACAGAGCGTGCCGTAGTCGAAGCTTTTGCCCTGCACCACCTTGCGGATCGCCACCGCCACATCGGCCGAAGTGTCGAGCAGCACCGGCACATTGCCCGGGCCCACGCCAAACGCGGGCTTCCCGCTCGAGTAAGCCGCCTTCACAATGCCGGACCCGCCGGTGGACAAAATCACGGCCGTCTTCTCATGCCGCATCAGCGCATTCGTCGCCTCGATCGTCGCCAACGTCAGGCACTGAATCACGCCCTCCGGTGCCCCGGCCTTTACCGCCGCATCGTGCAGGATCTTGGCCGTCGCGCAGGTACAATTTTTGGCCCGCGGATGCGGACTAATCACAATGGAATTGGCGCCCTTCAGCGCAATGATCGCCTTGTAGATGGCGGTGGAAGTGGGATTCGTCGTCGGCAGAATCGCCGCCACCACGCCCACCGGCACCGCGATTTCGACGCGCTTCTCTTCGGGAATCTCCCGAATGACGCCCACCGTCCGCAAACCCCGAATCGACTTCGGCAGCAAGTCCGCCGCCAGCATGTTCTTGGCGGTTTTATCCGGCGCGTTGCCGTAGCCCGTCTCGGCTACAGCCATCTCGGCTAAGGCCGACGCCTGCTCCCGGGCCGCCGCAGCCATGGCCTCAACGATGGCATCGATCTGCTCTTGAGAGAGCGCACGCAGCCCTTGGGCCGCCACCCACGCCGCCTCCACTTTCGTCCGCACCTCTTGGATCGAAAGGAGATCAGAATCCTGCAACATCACCAACCCTGCCTGGCCCGCAGCGTAAGCTGTGGGGTGCTCCAAAGCCCGTCCCGTCTAGCCCATCGCCGCAAATGTGGGACACAACCCGGAGCAGGGCGCTGAAAATAGCCCATAAGCCAACTAACCGAGCGACTTCTCGCCCTTCTTCGCCCCAGGCAACAGCTTCGCCACATCGTCATGCGGATTGGGAATCACATGCACGGCCACCAGTTCGCCCACGCGCCGCGCCGCCGCCGCCCCGGCATCGGTCGCCGCCTTTACCGCGCCCACATCGCCGCGCACGGTAACGGTGACATACCCCGCCCCAATGAATTCCTTACCGGTCAAAACGACATTCGCCGTCTTCACCATCGCGTCCGCCGCTTCAATCGCGCCGATGAGACCCTTGGTCTCAATCATGCCCAGTGCTTCCATGCTGTCTAACCTAACACATCCCATTGTGGGACGGGCCGCCTTCCGAGCGCGACCGTGACATCGGGGGCTTGCGCTTGGACACTTCGCCTTGCACTCTTGCACCCCATCATTGGAGGTGAGGCGGAGGTGAGGACTCCACTTAGGAAGGACTTTGCTTTGAGCCACACACCCCCAACACACCGACCGGGAACAACAGAACCCACTGAGGCAGCCTAACCAGCATTGGCGTTCCACCATAAACCATTGCCACCGTAACAAACACAAGGCCAAACGCAATCCACAAAAATGAAAGCAACTGCACCATCTGACGGCCGCTGACTTTGTTTGCGGGTCGCGCTCCGATGAAGAAACCAATGGCAGAAATCGTTAGGCAGACAGAGACTAGGTGCCAGCACGCCAGAAGCAGTAGGCGAACCTCTTGCGGCATTGCGGACTGAAGCAATGGCGTTTCTATTTCTGGCGTCCCGGCAAAGATGTGAATACCCGCAGTGAGCGTGGCAAGGATGGCGGCGCTGAACTGGAGTCGGTTCATCGGGAGGATGTCACCGGAATTCCTTATGCGGCCCGATCCGGTGGCGATTGGCGTTTGGCTAGGTCCAGGAGCAGCAGCAGGGCTTG
>JBBQQS010000613.1:0-2526 GCA_038215525.1 Bryobacterales bacterium | reverse complement strand
ATCCCCTATGGCGGCGCCAAGGGCGGGGTAATCTGCGATCCGTCGATTCTGTCCGATGGCGAACTCGAGCGGCTGACGCGGCGTTACACGTCGGCGATTATCGAGATGATTGGGCCGGAGATCGACATTCCGGCGCCAGACCTCGGCACCAACGAACGCATGATGGCGTGGATTATGGACACATACTCCATGCACAAGCGCCACGCGACGACGGCGGTGGTGACGGGTAAGCCGGTGATCCTGGGTGGTAGCCGAGGCCGCGCGGAAGCAACGGGGCGGGGGTGCATGATTGTTTGCCAGCAGGCGCTAAAGCGGCTTAAGAAAGAGCCGGGCGAAACCGAGGTGATCATCCAGGGATTTGGCAATGTGGGCGGCATGTCGGCGCGGCTGATGGCGAAGGCCGGCTTTAAGATTGTGGGCATTGTGGAGTGGGACGGGGCGGTGTATAACTCGCATGGCCTCGACATTGAGCAACTGCTGCGGCATCGCAAAGAGACGGGGTCGATTGTCGACTTTCCGGGTGCGGACAATGTCGATAAGGACGAGGCGTTGACGATGGAGTGCGACATTCTGTTGCCTGCGGCGAAGGAGAACGTGATCACGTCGCGCAACGCGGGGAAGATTCGGGCCAAGGTGGTCTGCGAAGGGGCCAATGGGCCGACGACGCCGGGGGCGGATCCGATTCTACGCGAGAATAACGTATTTATCATTCCGGATATTCTGGCCAACGCTGGCGGCGTTACCGTCTCCTACTTCGAATGGGTGCAGGATCGGCAAGGGTACTTCTGGAATGAGGAGTTGGTGATCCAGCGGCTCGAAGAGATCATGGTGAATAGCTTCAACGACGTGGTGAAGTACAGCGAGGAGCGGCTGGTGGACAATCGCACGGCGGCAAATATGTTGGCGCTCGACCGCGTGATTCAGGCTATCAAGCTGCGGGGCATTTACGCGTAGGTTGCTATCCTGAAGTCTTGAGCATGCTGCGCGTTCGTTTCGCCCCTTCACCCACCGGCTACCTGCACATTGGCAGTGCCCGGACTTTTATTTTCAACTGGCTCTACGCACGTCGTAACGGAGGCACGGTGGTGCTGCGTTTGGACGATACGGACGTCGAACGCAACACACAGGTGTCCATCGATTCGATCTTCGAGGGGCTCAAGTGGCTGGACCTGGGCTGGGACGAGTACTACCGGCAAAGCGATCGGCTCGATCTGCATCGGGCGGCGGCGGAGACGATTCGTTTGAAGGGTCTGGCGTATCGGGACTTTACGCCGGCGCGGACCGAGGAAGATGCGTCCGAGGGCGGGTGGTTGTTCAATCCGGGGATGCGCGAGTTGACGGATGAGGAGAGCGACCGGCGGGCGGCGGCGGGCGAGCCTTTCGTGTTGCGATACCGGGTGCCGCGTGAGGAAAAGCACGTGGTCGCCTTCGCCGATGGGGTGTTCGGCAAACAGACCAAGCTCGCCAAGGATATTGAGGACTTTGCCTTGCTGCGGTCGAATGGCATGCCGACTTATCACTTGGCTTCTTGCGCTGACGATGTCGACCTGAAGATCACGCAGATTATCCGCGGCCAGGATCATCTGACGAATACCTTTAAGCATGTGCTGATCTTTCAGGCTTTGGGCGATGAGATGCCGAAGTTTGCGCATCTGCCTTTGTTGATTGCGCCGGATGGGGCCAAGTTATCGAAGCGGAAACACGGGCCGGTGGTGAGTGTGACCACTTATCGGGATGCGGGCTTTCTGCCGCATAGTTACGTGAATTTCCTTTGTCTTTTGGGCTGGTCTCCGAAGAATGACCGGGAGCAGATGACGCGGCAGGAGTTGATGGACGCGTTTAGTTTTGAGGGGATCAACCGGTCGAATGCGGTGGTGAATTTTACGGAAGAGTCGCCAATCGATCCGAAGGCGCAGTGGTTGAATGGGCAGCACTTGCGGTCGATGCCGCTGGATGAGTTACTGCCTTTGATCCGGCCGTTGTTGCCGCCGCAGGCCGATGAAGAGCGCTTTTGCTTTGCGGTGGACGCGGTGCGGCAGCGTTTTACTTCGCTGCATGACTTCGCGACGCGCGGCCATGGGTATTTCTTTGAGGAGTTCGAGATTGATCCGGTGGCGCTGGAGAAATTGGATCAGCCGCAGGCGCGCGAGTTACTGGCGCAGTTGGGCGAGCGGCTGGAGAAGATCCCGGAGTTCTCGGAGGCAATTTGCGAGGCCGAGTTACGCAAGATAGCCGAGGAAAAGGGCGTGAAGCCGGGGTTGTTGATCAATGCGAGCCGGGCGGCGCTGACGGGGCAAGCGGTGGGCCCTTCGGCATTTGTGGTGTTTAGTTGCATTGGGCGCGAGCGCGTGATTGAGCGGTTGAAAAAGGTTAGGGCATGATGATTTTAGGAATTGGCGGGCTCGAGAACGATGCCGCGTGCGCGATTTTGCGCGATGGCGAGTTAGTGGGCGCGCTGGAAGAGGATAAGCTGCGGCATGGTCCGCTGGGCCAGTTGCCGGAAGCGGCGATGGAAGGTTGCCTGAA
>JBBQQS010000612.1:0-2558 GCA_038215525.1 Bryobacterales bacterium | reverse complement strand
GGCGTCGAACAGGCTGTTGAGCCGGTTGAGGTGTTCCGAGAGCGCCGGCTTGCCGCCGAGGTCGAGCGCCATGATGGCGTCTTGCAATTGAAGTTTGCGCAGATTGCCGAAGATGTTCGGGCGCGGCATGAAGAACCACGTGGTGGCGACGAAGGCCACGAGGCTGAAGAGGAGCAAGGCGCCGAACCAAACGAGAATTTTACGGAATATGCCTTTCATAGGGCGGACTCAGGGGCGCAGAATTGGTAGCCGATGCCGCGGACGGTGCGGATAAGCGCGTCGCTGTCCTGCAATTTTTTGCGCAGATGACTGACGTGAACGTCGATCGAACGGTCAAAGGGAGTGGCTTCGCGCTGGTAAAGCCGGTTCATGAGGTCGTCGCGCGATACGACGGTGCCGGCGGCGCGAATCAGGACTTCCAAAATGTCGTATTCAATGGAGGTGACGGTGATGGGTTGGCCGTTCTGAGAGACCGAACGAGCGCCAGGGTCAAGCCGAACGCCGCTGGCTTCGAGGACCTTAGTGGCGGGCGTTGCGGGAGCACGTCGCAAAATGGCGCGGACGCGGGCGAGGAGTTCCAAAGGGTCAAACGGTTTTGGCAAATAGTCGTCGGCGCCGCCCTCGAGGCCGCGGATCCGGCTGGCTTGCTCGGTACGCGCGGTGAGCATCAGCACCGGGACTTTGGATTTCTCGCGCAATTGGCGGAGGACCTCGAAGCCGTCGATGCCGGGCATCATCACGTCGAGGATGACGAGGTCGTAGTGCGTGGCAGCGGCACGTTCGAGCCCGGCGCGACCGGTGAGGGCGCAATCGAGCGATAGGCCCCGCTCCGTGAAGAACTCCGCCATCAGCGGGCCGAGGTCGGCGTCATCGTCAATTAGCAGCAGTCGTTCTGGCACTCTGCTAACAGGGTAAGTTCTTTTTCGACAAAAGCGGCCGCGTTTACAAAAGTTTAGGGGATCCGGTGGATGCACGGGCGGCCGTCGGGCAGTTATTCTAGTGCTGATGATTCGTTTACTTTTGATGTTGCCCATGCTGGCGCTGGTGTTGGAAGTGAAGCCCGTGCGGCCCACGGCCACGGTGAGCGATGATCCGGATGACCCGGCGATCTGGGTGAATCGGAAGGATCCCGCGCAGAGCCTGATTTTGGGTACCAACAAAGTGAAAGCGCCGCAGGGCGCGATTTACGTCTTCGGCTTGGACGGCCAGGTGAAGCAGCGGGTGGCGAATGTCGACCGGCCGAATAACATCGACGTGGAGTACGGCTTGGGGGGCGTCGACATTGCCGTGGTCACCGAGCGGCTCACGAATCGGCTGCGCGTCTTCACGGTGGATGCCGGTGGCATCACCGACGCCGGAGCGATTGAGTGTTGCCCGGAGCCGATGGGCATCGGTCTCTACAAGCGTCCACGCGATGGGGCCATCTTTGCGATCGTGGCGCCAAAGGGGCGGGCCAACAGTCCGCGTACGAATTACCTGTATCAATACCGGCTGGAACGCGTGGGCGGCAAGGTGACGGGTAAGCTGGTGCGGCGGTTTGGGAACTTTAGCGGCACGAAAGAGATTGAGGCGGTGGTGGTGGATGACGCCTTGGGCGTCGTTTATTACTCCGATGAAGGTGCCGGCATCCGGAAGTATCATGCCGATCCGGACCATCCGCAGGCGGCGCGGGAGTTGGCGATCTTCGCGCAGACCGGATATCGTGGCGATCGAGAAGGCTTGGCGATTTATACGCAGCCCGACGGAACAGGATATTTGGTTTCGACGGATCAGTTACCCGTCAACAGTGAGTATCATGTGTTTAACCGGCAGGGCGGGAACAAAGAGTTATTTATCTTCCGGGGCGGCGCGGATACGACTGATGGGATCGAAATCACATCGGCGCCTTTAGGTCCGCTATTTCCGGGCGGATTATTTGTGGCGATGAACTCGGGGCCGAAGAACTTTCTTTTGTATGATGCGCGGTTGATTAAGCATTAGATTTATTCGTTTTCAATCTTTCACGCCTAGCCTACAGCGTAAGCTGTGGGGTTGCCAGGGAAGGACGACGTCACCCCGCAGCTTACGCTGCGGGCTAGGCGCGGGCTAGGCGTTAAGCCGTCGTGGTGGTGGAAGCGACCATCCGCCAGTCGAGTTCGCGGAGGAATTCGGCTTTGTCGCGCCAGCCGGGGACGACTTTGACGAAGAGCTCGAGGAAGACCTTTCGCTCGGTCCATTTTTCGATTTCAACGCGGGCGCGGGTGCCGATTTCTTTGATCATCTGGCCGCCTTGGCCGATGATAATCTTTTTCTGGCCGGGCCGTTCGACGATGATACTGGCGTTGATGCGGACGAGCTTTTCGCTCTCTTCCCACTTTTCGACCACCACGGCGACGGCGTGCGGCACTTCCTGACTGGTGAGACGAAGAATCTGTTCGCGGACTAACTCGGCGACCAGGAAACGCATCGGCTGATCAGTCAGGTAGTCTTCCGGATAAAGCGCCGGGCCGAGGGGTAACTGCCGGACGATGGTTTCGATCAAAGCTTCGATACTCACGCCGCCTTTGCGGGCAGAGATG
>JBBQQS010000611.1:0-2562 GCA_038215525.1 Bryobacterales bacterium | reverse complement strand
GTAAACGCGGCGTTCGAGGCCGAAAGGTTCACCCGAAAATGGCGGCGCTTCGCATCGCCCTCCCGCACCCGGAAATCCAACGTCCCTGCCGTCCGATCGGAGTAACGCGGCGACAACGGGCCCGCCTCGAGCGCCGCACTTTCCAGTAACTCCCCTTGCAAGAAAGTCAGCGAGGCGCTGGTATTGTCACCCTGCACCGTATGAAACGGTTGGTGCAACAAAATCCCATCGATGTAGATACCAATCCTTTCGGCATTGGCGCCGCGGACCGTAAATTGGCTCTGAAAATCGTTGTAAGCGCCCACGCCCGGCATGCTCTGCACCGCCCGCAAAGGATCGTCCGCCAGGACGCTCCCCAAAAGCCGCAGTTCGCTGCCGGCCAAGTCGAAGCCGCCGCTCGAGGTAGCCTCGTAGGGCCCCGTGGCGACTGTTACCGAATCGCTTTGCCGCAGGGTATCAGAGTGCAGGGCGAAGTCCACTACGGATGAATCCCCAGCCACGGTGAGGGATAAGGGCCGGTAGCCCACCAGCGCCACCTTCAGCGTCGCCCCTGCCTGGGCGGTCACTTGGTAACGGCCATTGCTGCCCGTCACCGCCACACGGTCCCCCCCGCGCACCGCAGCACCAGCCAAGGGTTCCGCCGTCCGGGCGTCAAATACTCGTCCCTCTACGGCCAGCGCAGCAATCAAGAGTAAGTGAAGCACTTACACCGAATATTTCCGGGCTAATTGATTGAGTTTCTTGAGTAACGGCGGCACACTCACCAGCGCGTCTTCTTTCTCTTCATACTCCAGCGCCAGATAGCCGCGATAACCGCCCGTGGCGAGCATCTTCGTCAGCCGGTCCCAATCGGCCAGTTCCAGTTTGCCGCCTTCCACGCGAATGTCTTTCTTAAATTGCACGTTCGCCGCGTAGGGCAGGATTTCGGCGATCTGCTGATAAGCATCGGCGGTGAAGTTACCGGTGTCAAGGTTCACGGCCGCCCAAGGCGAGTTTACCTGCTTCACGATCTCCACGATCCGCGAAGCCCGCGCCGTAATGCCGCCATGATTTTCGAGGCCTAGGATTATGCCGTGCTGGCCGGCGTAGGCCGCCCCACGCGAGAGCACGTCGACGACCCACTTGGCCGCTTCATCTTCGGTCGAAGTCTTCGGTACCGTCCCGCCAAAGACGCGGATATGGCCCGCGCCCAAGGTGGCGGCGACATCCACCCATTTCTTCACGTCAGACACTTCCTTGTCGCGCAACTCCGCCGTCGGCTGGCACATATTCGTCCGCACGGAAATCGAATAGATCTCGACGCTATTGCGGTAGGCTAAGCGCTTCAAGGGCAACAGAAAGGAGGCGTCAGTCGACGGGAACCAGTAAACCGTCAGATCGAGCCCATCCACCTCATTCTCCACGGCCATCGGCACCAGATCCTCGTACTTCAGCTTGCCCTTCTCCAGGGCCTCCCGGAAGGAGTAGGCGCAAATCGCGGTGCGCAATCGGCTCTTGGCCGCGAGGGCGGGTAGGGTGAGTAAAGGAAGAAAATTTCGGCGAAGCATCTCGCTATTTTATGCCTTCGCCGCGCACTCCGCTGAGCAATAATGCAATTCTCCGCGAGTCTTATGGGGCACCGCGTGGATGCCGCAGCTGGCGCACTTCTTCAGTTGACCGCCCGTGGCCGCTGCCGGTGTGGGGGCCGGGGCGCCTGGTGACGGCTGATTCACTAAGTCCCCCACCGCTTTACCGATCAAGCCCATCACCATGCGCATGATCGTGATGGCGATAATGCCACCGAGAAACAAGACCACCATCTTGATCATAATGAAGCCTCCTTCTCCAAAGAGAAAAGCGCCCGCGGACCACGCCGCGAGCGCTTTCCTAAAACCACCGCAACAATTACTTCTTCTTCGGCGCCGCAGCCGGCGGCTTGGCACCCGACGGCTTCTTCGGATTCGAGAACGTGGTTTCCACCTTCTGTCCCATCGCCTGCAACATGCCCTTCGCAGACTCGGAGAAAGCGCCATCCGGCTTCAGTTCCACATACTTCTGGAAGGCCTCCGCCGTGCCGGGAGGAAACACCAACGAGCCATCGGCCTTCGTCTGCGCCTTGCCCGTCAAGTAAATGCCGTACTGATACTGCGCATCGGCATAATTCGGATCGCTTTCGATGGCCCGCTTAAACGCCGTGCCGGCGGCTTCACTCTGGTTCGCGTTGGTGAGCAGCGCGCCGAGATTGTAAAAATACTTGCCGCCGTTGGTGGGGTCGAGCGTCGCCGCCTTCTCCAGTTCCTGCTGCGCTTCGGTGAACTTCTTGCCGCGCGCCAAGGCCAGCGCGTAGTTGTTGATGTAAGAAGCATCATCGGGCTTAAGTTCGATCGCCTTCTGGAAGCTCTCATAGGTCTTCACCAGGCTGGCATCGGCCTCTTCGCCCTTCTGCGACCGCGCCATGCCGGAGTAGCTCTCGGCCAGCTGCGCCCAGATCACATGCTGCTTCGGGTCCATCGTCGAAGCCTTGGTGAACTGCGTTATCCCGGTGGCAAAGTCTTGCGCCTTCAGGGCTTCCATGCCGCCATT
>JBBQQS010000610.1:0-2600 GCA_038215525.1 Bryobacterales bacterium | reverse complement strand
AGCATGGGGGAGTATCTAGGGGCCCGCTTCACCGCCAAACGCCACCCTCGAACGCGAGGATAATTCATGGCGCCCACTCTATTATTTTTCCTTGCGGTGGCCCAGGCACCGGATCTATTCGAAAGTAAGATTCGGCCGGCGCTAGCTAGGAACTGTTATAGCTGCCATTCGTCGAAGATGAAGGCGCCGATGGGGGGCTTGGTGCTCGACACCAAGGCTGGCCTGCGCAGGGTGGTCACGCCCGGAAGGCCCGCGGAGAGCCGTTTGCTGCAGGCGCTGAGTTACGCAGATCAGCACTTACAAATGCCGCCGAGCGGTAAATTGGCCGTGCCGGTGATCGAGAGCTTCGAGAAATGGGTGGCGGCGGGTGCGGTAGATCCGCGGGCCGATTCCGCCGTGGTCGCAACCAAGGCGTTGCGGGGCATGTCGGTGGAGGATGGCCGTAAGTGGTGGGCCTTCCAACCGGTGAAGGAATCGCCGGCACCGCTGGTAAAGGCGAAGGCTTGGCCGCAGCGTAAGATCGATTCCTACTTACTGAGTAGGCTTGAGGCGAAGAAACTCGCGCCATCGAATCGCGCCGACGCGCGGACCTTGGCGCAACGGGCATACCTCGACTTACTCGGCTTGCGGCCCACTTACGCCGAGACGGAGGCCTTTGCCAAGGACACGTCGCCCGATGCTTACCCGAAGTTGATCGACAAGTTACTCGCTTCGCCCCACCATGGCGAAGCTTGGGGGCGGCATTGGCTCGATGTGGCACGTTATGCGGAGGACAACCCCACCTCCGAAGCAACCAATCCACCGTATCCTTATGCCTGGCGTTATCGCGATTGGGTGATTGAGGCTTTGAATCGCGATGAGCCTTATGACCGCTTTGTGAAACTGCAATTGGCGGCTGACTTAATGCCCGGTACACCGCGCGAGGACTTTCGCGCGCTTGGCTACCTGGGCGCCGCGCCGGTGTATCACAAGGACCAACGGCTTTCGCTGGATGTGATCTATACCTTTCTGACGGACGATTGGGACGAGCGGGTGGATGCCGTCTCGCGCGGCCTGCTGGGGCTCACCGTGGCCTGTGCGCGTTGCCATGATCATAAGTTCGATCCGATTCCCACCAAGGACTACTATGGCCTCGCTGGAGTGTTCGCCTCTACCATGCGCTCGGAGCGGCCTTTGTTTGAGGTGGACCCCGCGGTGGAGGCTCGCTACCAGTGGCTTGAGCGGCGCTTGTTTGACCTGGCTTACTCGCGCAACGTGCTCACCGGCGAGCCGACCACGGTCGTCGGGTCAGAGGCGCGGGTGGCGCTCTGGAAAGAGGAGATTGCGAAGTTACGTGCAGAAGCGGAGGTATTGAAAGAACGCTATCCGAAGTTAGTCGCCAACCTCGAGAAATATTGGCGCGATCCGGTCTTGCGGCCTCCGCCCCCGCCGCCCGCACCGGTCAAGGACCCGAACACGCCGCCGGTACCCACAGTCGCCCAGCGACGCCGCGGCGGCGGGGCTTCGGCCGAACCGTTTATGAATACGGTTTACGACGCGGCCCAGTATGTCGATGGCAGCGATGCCAACTACACTTGGATCCACTACCAGGCGGGCGAGAGCCGAGACCTGCCAGTGTTGCTGCGCGGCAGCGTGAATTCTCCGGGCGAAGTAACCCCGCGGCATTTTTTGAATGTCCTGTCGAATGGCGAAACCAAACTCGGCGCGGGCTCCGGCCGGGCGGACTTGGCCCAGAAGATCTTCACCGATGCCGCGCCACTCACCGCTCGGGTGATCGTCAATCGCGTTTGGGGCTGGCACTTTGGCCGGCCCTTAGTCGGCACGCCCAGTGACTTTGGCACTCAGGGCGAAAAGCCATCGCATCCGGAGTTACTCGATGACTTGGCGGCGCGATTTATGCAGCATGGCTGGAGCTTAAAGTGGCTCCATCGCGAGATCATGCTTTCGGCGGCTTATCAACAATCGAGTGCCCGCCGCCCAGAGGGAGATCGCATCGACCAGACGAATTCACTGCTTTGGCGCATGAATCCGTTGCGCCTCGAAATTGAAGCCTATCGCGATAGTATCTTGCGCGTCGCCGGCACGCTCGATCCGCAGTTATACGGCTTGTCGCAGGACCTGGACCTCGCCACCAACACGCGCCGCACGATTTACGGCCGGGTCGGCCGTGGCGGCTTGAATGAATTACTCAAGATCTACGACTTCCCCGATGCCTCCCAAACCAGCCCCGGCCGAGACTTCACCACGACACCCTTACAACAGCTTTTCGTGATGAATGGCACTTTCCTGCGCACCCAAGCTCAAGCCGTAGCGAAGCGCATCACCGCCACCGATCAACGCGAACAGATTGAAGCTCTCTATCGCCAGATTCTTTCCCGCGACCCCAGTCCCAAAGAGATCGACCTGGCCTTGAGTTACTTAGCCCAAGGCAGTATCACCGATTACGCGCACGTGCTGCTTTCCACCAACGAGGTACTCTTCCGCAAATGACACGCCGCCAATTGATGCAGACCTTCGGCAGCGGCATGGCCGCCGCCCTGGCTTCGCCCCAGTTACAAGCCGGTAAGTTCCTGGGCCGCTATACAGGGCCGACGCTGCCG
>JBBQQS010000609.1:0-2607 GCA_038215525.1 Bryobacterales bacterium | reverse complement strand
ACCGAAACTCGCCGAAGGTCGCCTTCAGCGTCACCGGCTCTGGCAATTCGTCTACGATAAAGCCGGCGGGCAGCGTCACAGTGGTAAATTCACTGAAGGCCTCGGCTTCGATCACCACGGGATGGGTGCGTTTAGACTCCGTGAACGGGGAAGGACTGCCGCGCAGCACGGCCGTGGGGCGAAACACCAGGAGCCGGTTCTGCATCAGCTTGCCGTAGGTGGGGGCGGCGACCGCTAGGCGCAAGGTGAAGGCGGCGTCGGTATCCTCGGGCTGCATCTTCTCGATCTTCGAACCGGGCACCGAGCGCGCTACCCAATGCTCCATCAGCCGGCGATAGTTGTCGCCCGAGAGCATCTTCAGCCGGCCGCGTTCCGTGGTGGCCGCGTCGCCCACGCTTTTTTCGGTTACCTCGGCCGTCATGCCGCCCTCCGGTAGCAGTTGCAGGGCGATGGTGCGCTCGACGAGATTGGCTTTGGCGGTGGCGACTGGCAGTTGAATCAATTGGCCACGATCGCCGGCTTCCGCATCGAGCATCAGGGCGCGGACGCCGTCGATCTTGACGCAAGCGCCCAGGAGCCTGGTCGGCAGCAGGCCATTAACGGTTTCGCTGGCAAAATCCACTCGGCGGCCGGTGACGCCGCCTTCGAGGAAATTCTGACCAAAGCTTTCGATACCCAGCTCAACGTGGTCGTCCTCGCCGTTACCGGGCCTACGGCCGCCGTGCGCATCATTCGACGCTGCGATCAGGCCGATAGCATCACCTCGAATCCTGAAACTGTGCAGGTGGCCGCCACCGCGCCCGAATTCATTTATTCGCAATTGAACCGTGACGGCTGCAACCCGGTGGCCGCGGTCCTCGGAGGGCGTCGACGGGCATGGCCGCGGTGACGGCCACGGTCCGCGTGCGGATCGGCACCGTGGACTTGACCCCGGCCGATATCCTCTATGTCGGCGCCAGCCCCACTTCGTTGATCTACCAGGTGAATCTGCGCGTGCCCGGTTTGCCTAACGGCAATCAGCCGATTCAGATTTTCCTCAACGATGTCGCCTCACCCGCGAATGCGTTTCTGGCCATCGCCGAAGGTCCTCGCGCCGGCATCGTTACCGGCGAAGGGATCATCATCCGCCGCGAGCTCCAGCACTCGCGCCGCGTCGAAGATCGCCTCAAACCATAAGGAACTGGCCCGTTGTGTCAACCTAAAGGCTGATGCACGCCATCCTGCTATTCCTCACTCTGCAAGCCCAGCAATATCCGGCTTACCTATCCGAGACGCCGGCCAAAGTGACCATCCCCGTGGGGGCCTTTGAGTACCGGCGCCAGCACGCCATGATCCCGATGCGCGACGGCGTGAAGTTGTTCACCGTGATTCTGGTGCCCAAGGGCGCCAAGTCCGCGCCGATGTTGCTGACGCGCACTCCTTACGATGCCAAAGCGCTCACCAGCCACGCGCAAAGTGTCCATTTGGGGCCAATTTTGCAGGGCTATGACAACGCCACCGACGTAATCGTCGATGGCGGCTATATCCGCGTGGTGCAGGACGTGCGAGGCAAGTACGGCTCGGAGGGCGACTACATCATGAACCGGCCCCTCAGCGGGCCGCGCAATCCCACGCCGGTTGACCATTCCACCGATACTTACGACACCATTGACTGGCTGGTCAAAAACGTCCCCGAAACCAATGGAAAAGTGGGCATTCTGGGCATCTCCTACGATGGCTTTCTTCCGCTGATGGCGCTGGTGAATCCGCATCCGTCTTTGAAGGTCGCGGTGCCGATGAACCCCATGGTGGACGGCTGGCGCGGTGACGATTGGTTCCACAACGGCGCTTTTCGCCAACAGATGATGGCCTATATCTGGAACCAGCAAGCGACGCGCGAAGGCGACCCGGCGCTCGCCTGGTGGACGACGCACTTTGACGAGTACGACATGTTCTTGCAAGCCGGGTCCGCAAGCGCGCTCGCCAAGCAGCGCGGACTGGAGCAAATGGGCTTCTGGCGCAAGATGGTGGAGCATCCCGCTTATGACGCCTTCTGGCGCGATCAAGCCATGGACAAAGTGCTCGGCGCCTTGCCGCTCAAAGTGCCCACGATGATCGTGCATAGCTTATGGGATCAGGAGGACATCTATGGCGCGCCCGTGGTCTACAAGGCCCTGGAGCCGAAGGATACGGGTAACGACAAGCTCTTTCTGGTGATGGGGCCTTGGCATCATGGGCAGGAGATCCTGGAGGGCAGCAGCCTTGGCGCTCTGCGCTTCGGTAGCGATACCGCGCTCACGTTTCGGCGTGAGATCCTGCGGCCGTTTCTCGATTTTTATCTGAAGGATGGCGCGCCCAAGGCGGACATCCCGCCGGTGATGGCCTTCGAGACGGGCACCAACACCTGGCGTCGTTTGCCGTCGTGGCCGCCCGCGGGCGCCACCGCCACGCGCCTTTACCTGCAGGCCAATGCCGGGCTGAGCTTCACTGAGCCGGCTACCGGAGAGCCCTTTACGGAATACGTCTCCGACCCCAAGAAGCCCGTGCCCTTTCGTGCCCGCCCCATTCAGCCGGTCGCTTATGACAATGGCCGCACTTGGCCCTTCTGGCTGGTGGACGATCAGCGGG
>JBBQQS010000608.1:0-2612 GCA_038215525.1 Bryobacterales bacterium | reverse complement strand
CGTGGCCCGACGACCGCTGTACTTTGCGGCGCTGATGGTCGCGGCGGGCGACGCCGAAGGCTTCGTGGGCGGGGCCGCCAACACCACGGCGGAGACCGTGCGGGCGGCGCTGCACTGTGTCGGCGCGCAGCCCACGGTCTCGACAGTCTCGAGCGTTTTTCTGGTCGCCGTGACGGACACCAACTTTGGAGTAAACGGCATGCTGGCCTTCGCCGACTGCGCCATTGTCGTCAGCCCCACGCCGACCCAACTCGCCGACATCGCCATCGCCACGGCCGCCTCCACGCGGCGGTTGCTGGGTGCCGAACCGCACGTAGCTTTGCTGTCGTTTTCTACCAAAGGCAGCGGAAAACATGCCGATGCCGAGAAGGTGATCGAAGCCCTGCGCGTAATGCGGGTGCGGGCGCCGGAACTGAACGTAGACGGCGAACTACAGGCCGACGCGGCCTTGATGGCGAGCATCGGGGGGTCGAAGGCGCCGGGTTCGCCGGTGGCCGGGCGGGCGAATACGCTGATATTCCCGGACTTGGATGCAGGCAATATCGCCGTGAAACTGGTGGAGCGCCTGGGCGGAGCTGCCGCTTACGGGCCGTTCCTGCAAGGCTTGGCTAAGCCGGCCAATGACCTGTCACGGGGCTGCTCAGCCGAGGATATCTACACGGTGGCCATCGTCACGGCGCTGCAGGCCGCTAGCTAGGGGCTTCACAAGGAACCGGGCGCACCTATGCTAGGAAAGCGTCACAATTGTAACCTGTTAATTATATAGAAGATATCCTCTCCATACCGCTCGTAACGCGGCCTCAACTAGATGAGAAATGCATTGACAGCGCGGAGAGAAAAGGTTAACCTCATTTCATTATATTTCCATAAGTGGAAGTAGGAGGGCGAGATGGTTACCGTCGTCATTCCGGCCCTAAATGAAGCCCGACGAATCGGAAGCGTCGTGCAGTTTGCCCGGCGATCGCCGTTGGTTAGACAGGTCATCGTCGTGGATGACGGCTCGGTAGATGACACTCCCGAGATCGCAGGGATAGCTGGGGCTGAAGTAATTACCAGTTCTCTCTTGGGCAAGGGCGCCTCGATGCTGGACGGCCTGCGGAAGGCGAACGAGGACGTGGTGCTGTACCTCGACGGCGACCTAACGGGTTTGCGCGAAGATCTGGTGGAAAGCATGACGCAACCCTTGCTCAACGGCCACGCCGACTTCAGCAAAGCAAAGTTTAGCCGCAGCGCGGGCCGCGTGACGGTACTGACGGCTCGTCCGCTGCTGCAGGTCTTCTTTCCGGAACTTGCTCATTTCACGCAACCGCTGGGGGGCATCATGGCCGCCAAACGGACACTATTGGAATCGCTGCACTTTGAAACCGACTACGGCGTGGACCTTGGCCTGCTAATCGATGCGCATCAGGCCGGCGCGAAGGTGATGGAAGTGGATATCGGCCATCTGGAACACGATAGCCAGACACTGGACGTGTTGGGCAATATGGCCAAGCAGGTAGTGCGCACGCTATTGAAACGGGCCGAAAAGTGCGGGCGTCTCGCCGGCGATCATGTGCGAGAGATCGAAGAGGTGGAGCGGCACACCAATGCCGAGGTCGCGGTGACGATGGGGAACTTGGGCAAAGTCCAGAGTTTGGCCATGTTCGATATGGACGGCACGCTTTTACGCGGCCGGTTCATCACGGAACTCGCGAGGCGCACCGGGCGCGAGGACGCACTGGCACCCTGGCTCGATAACCACCGGATCAGTGAAGGTGAAAGATCGCTGCGGATTGCCCAGGCGTTTGAAGGAGTCCCCAAGGAAGACTTCATTGAAACGGCACGTGCGATCGAATTGACGCCGGGGGCGGCCGAGACGGTGGTGGCGTTGCGCAAGGCGGGGTTCCGGGTGGGCATCGTAACGGACAGCTATGTGATCGCGGCCGAGATCGTGCGACGGAGGGTATTCGCCGATTTCGCGGTGGCCAATCTGGTCCGCTTCCGGTCCGGCGTTTGCTCGGGCGAATTAACACCCTGTCCCTTGTTTGCACATGACAACGGCTGCCCGGAGCACACTCTTTGCAAATACAACGTGATGCTACATCTCCAGGACCGCCTGCAGGTGGATCGCGCCCGGGTAATGGCGGTGGGCGATGGGCTCAATGACGTGTGTATGCTGGCGGCCGCGGGGATAGGCATCGCCTTTGAACCGAAAGTGGCAACAGTTCGCACGTCCGCCAAGTACGGAATCGACGGGGACCTGCGCGGCGCGCTGGCGCTGGCCGGGCTTTAACTTTTTAGAACCTTCTGGATGTCGTTGTACAAGACAAACGCCACCAGACTAATCAGGAAAACAAAGCTGACGGTGAAGACCATTTCCTTGAGCCGCAAGCTTAAATCGCGGCGCGCCACGATCTCGATGAGTAACATCAAAATCACACCGCCATCGAGGATCGGGATGGGGAGTAAGTTGAAAATGGCTAAGTTGAGGCTAACGCCGGCCATCAGGCTGACGTAAGAATCGAAGCCTTCCTTGGCGGCTTGGCGGGACATTTGGGCCATACGGACGGGGCCCTCAATGGTCCGGGGCGAAAGGCGCGCTTCGAAGATACTGCGGATGACGCTGTAAATGA
>JBBQQS010000607.1:0-2616 GCA_038215525.1 Bryobacterales bacterium | reverse complement strand
CAAAGAAGCCTGGCGGCCACGCATCGCCGTTTCTCTCGTGCAACTGATCGGCTACGTCGTCGGGTACGTAGAGATTCAATTGAGCCACCATCCAAGTAGAACACGTATACGTTTCATGCTTGGCATTGGGACGTCAAGGAGCAAGCGAAAAGTGGCAATATCTGATAAGCTTGGGTAACTATGTCAGGATTCAAGGGCGATAAGGCCCGTCACAACAAAGACCGCAAACGCAAGATCGCCCGTCGCTTGGTCACCCGCGCTTTGCGTCTGTCACTGCCGAAGGCCGAGGTGGGCCCGCCGGTCATCCCGATTCCCGCGCCCGCCACGACCTAATCATCTCTCAATCGCCAAATGCCGCAGAGCTTGCTCTGCGGCATTTGCGCGTCAGCCGTTAGGGCTTCACGACGCTGCCGTCCATGGCGCGATCGAGGACATAGGGGTTGCCGGTGGGGTTGTTGGCGATCGGATACCTCGCCGCGGCCGCCTCGTTAATGTCGATGCCCAGGCCGGGCTTGCCGTTGCCGTAGAGATAGCCGCGCCGGATCTCGGCCGTGCCGGGCAGCACTTCGCGCACCGAGTCCGGGAAGTGGTTCTCTTCCTGGATACCGAAAGCGGGGCTCGAGATATCCACGTGGTAGGCAGCGAGCTGATTCACCGGGTCATTCTCGCCGCCTTCCTGAAACGCCGTTTTGCAGGCGAACGCTTCGCACAGGTGAGCGAGCTTCTTCGCCGGGGTGATGCCGCCGATGGCCGAGACGCGGCAGCGGACGAAGTCGATCAGATGCTGCGTGACGAGCGGGTTGTATTCCAGCGGATGCGTGAAGAGTTCGCCCACCGCTTGCGGCGTCGTGCACACTTGCCGGATCTGCTTGTAGCCGTCGAGCTGTTCCGGGCTCAATACGTCCTCCACAAAGAACATCTGCAAGGGCTGTAGCCGGCGGCAGAACTCGGCGGCGTTGGCCGGTGTCAGGTGCGAGTGGACGTCGTGGCAGAGCTTGGGCTCAAAACCCACTTTGGCGCGGACTTGCTCGAACAAGCGGCTCACGGTGGTCACGTAAGTCTCTTCGTCGAAGGCCTGGATATTGCGCGCGCCTTCGGGCCGCGAGCCTTGGCCCGCCGGGATGAAGCCACCGCCGCCATAGGCCCCAAACTGGACGCGGATGTGGCGGTAGCCGGAGGCCAGCGACTTCTGCACGGCTTCTGCCGCGGCGGACGCATCGGCGCCTCCCACATGGTCATAACAAGGCACCGCGTCGCGCACTTTGCCGCCCAGTAGCTCATAGACGGGCATGCCGGCGCGCTTGCCTTTAATGTCCCACAGGGCCATGTCCATGGCGCTCAGGACGTTGTTATTCACGGGGCCGTTGCGCCAGTAGGTCTTCAAATGGGAGCTCTGCCAAAGGTCTTCGATCTGGTCCGGGTCCTTGCCGATCAGCCAGGGCCGCAGGTGGCGTTCGAGCGCCGTAATGACGGCGTCGGTTTGGAAGGCGTTATTGGCGGAGCCGATTCCGTAGAGCCCAGGCTCCGAGGTAATGATCTTCAGGAAGACCCAGCGGTAGCGCGCGCCGGCGCTGGTGACGATTACCTTAACGTCCTGGATGGTGAGTTTGGGCAGGCCCACCAGCGCGGGGGCGACGAGGAGCGATTGGAGAAGTGCGCGGCGTTTCATCATTTGACTCAGTATCGTATCGCATTTGGACGCTTATACTAGTGGCTGCGATGAAGATTTCCCGCGCCACTTTTCTCGGGCTGTTCGCCACGCTGACGCAAGTAGCGGGCGCGCCACCGTCGGGCTTCGGCTTCGATGAGTTCCGGACGCGGCGGGCGGCCTTGCGCCAGCAACTCGGCTCCGCGGTGGCCGTGCTCGAAGGGCGCACCGATGCCGAGGGCGAGCTCTCGCGCGATGGCTTCTTTCAGGAACCCAACTTCTTCTACCTTACCGGGTGGCGCGAGGCCGGCGCGGCGCTGTTGCTGACGGCCGAAGGCGAGACGCTCTATCTGCCCAAGCGGCGTCCAGAGACTGACCGTTGGCATGGCCGCCTGGCCGCATTCGATGACGCCGAAATAGCCTCGCAGGCCGGTGTCGATCGCGTCGCCTCAATGGAGCACCTCCCGCAGGACTTGGCGACCGCGCTACACCGGCACCCGCACCTCTACGCGCTCGACCCCAAGTGGAAGCCCAACGCCGATCTCGCCCTGCCCATCGCGCGGCTGCGGATGGTGAAGTCGCCCGCCGAGATCAAGAAGCTGGAGCACGCGATCACCGCTTCCGAAGCAGCGCATCGGGCCGCTTGGGCTAAAGTGAAGCCGGGCTTGTACGAATACAACGTGGCCAGCACGATGGTGGCAAAGCATCGCGACTTGGGTTGCCAGCGCAGCGCCTATCCGCCCATCGTCGGGTCCGGGCCGAACTCGGTCTTGTTGCATTACAACGTGAACGAACGGCGCATGGACGCGGGCGAAGTGCTGTTGATGGACGTGGCCGGCGAGTTCGATGGCTACGCCGCCGACATTACCCGGACCGTGCCCGTCAACGGCAAGTTCAGCAAACGGCAGCGCGAGATTTATGACCTGGTGCTATCGGCCCAAGCGGCGGCGATCGCGGCCTGCAAGCCC
>JBBQQS010000606.1:0-2617 GCA_038215525.1 Bryobacterales bacterium | reverse complement strand
GCGCAGTTCTCCATGTCCTTGAGCAAACATTCAAAGAGCAAGCCGGTCCGGCCCCCGACGAAGCGTGAGCGGGAGCTGGAATTGATGCGTTCCTACTTTGAGCAGGATCTGATCGACATGATTCGGGCGCGTCTCGCGTTGCCGATGAACCAGCGAACCAACTTCCTCCGCAAGCGCTTACCGAATGGTGGCTCAGCGCTTTAAGGGCGCCGAGTCTTCCCTCCCACCCGGCATCGCAAAATTATTCGCAACCATGGTTAAAGAGTCTTCATCGGAATCCCATGGCAAACAACACTAGCTGGCTTCCTTACTTCCGCAACCTCATGCTGGCCATCTTGGCAATCAATGCGGCTATCAACATCTACCGGGACGGGTTCGGCGCATTCACGTGGCTTTCATCGGCCTGCCTGGCCGGAATGTTCTGGGTGACGACAACGAACCCAAGCGAAAAGTTCGACCTAAAGAAGGTGCAGCCTTGGGTCGCAATGGCCTCCCTGGCGGGCATGCTGGCAGATTTCTTCCTCATCAAGTAGCAAAACATCGAGCCCGACTCAATCATAAAGCACTTCCTATCAATAGCTTAGAAGAAGATTGCCTTTCGCGGCAACCGCCAGATTCCCCGCAAGTCATTGATACTAAATGACATTACCAAAATGCATTCCCTGCACAAAATCTTAAGTCGTTGATTACAAACATTCCCGAACCCCACCCCCAAATCCTGCGACAATAAGCCAAGATGGCCAAAAAACGTGTCCTCGTCGTTGAGGACGAAGACAAACTCCGCCGTGTCCTCGAGCTCCAGCTCTCCCCCAACTACGACCTCGACCTTGCCCCCTCCGGCGAAGCAGGCCTCCGCTTCCTCGACCGTGCCGACCTCATCCTCACCGATCTCAAGCTTCCCGAAATGGACGGCATGCAGGTCCTGGCCCACGCCAAGCAAATCAACCCGTCCGCCCCCGTCATCGTCATGACCGCCTTTGGCACCATCGAAAACGCCGTCGAGGCCATGAAGCGCGGCGCGGCTGACTTCCTGTTGAAGCCCTTCTCGCTCGACCACCTCTCGGCCATTGTCGAGAAAGCCCTCGAAGTGAGAGCCCTCCGCGACGAAAACCGCGCCCTCAAAGAAGAACTCGGCCGCCGTTATCAATTCGACAACATCATCGGCCACAGCCAAAACATGCAGGAGATCTTCCAAACCATCCTGCGGATCGCCCCCTCCCGCGCCACCGTGCTCCTCTGCGGCGAAAGCGGCGTCGGCAAGGACCTCATCGCCCGCGCCATCCACTACCACTCCCCCCGCCGCGACAAGCCCTTCGTCAAAATCAACTGCACCGCCATCCCCGAAAACCTGATGGAGAGCGAGCTCTTCGGCTACGAAAAAGGCGCCTTCACCGGTGCCAACCTCACCAAGCCCGGCAAGTTCGAACTCGCCGACACCGGCACTGTCTTTCTCGACGAAATCGGCGACGTGCCGCCGGCCATCCAGGTGAAACTCCTGCGCATCCTCCAGGAACGCGAGTTCGAGCGCCTCGGCAGCAACAAAGTCCGCCACATCGACGTCCGCATCCTCGCCGCCACCAACGTCGACCTCCGCGCCGCCCTCGAAGAAGGCCGCTTTCGCGAGGACCTTTACTATCGCCTCAACGTCATGCCCCTCAACATCCCGTCGCTTCGCGAACGCAAGGCGGACATCCCATTTCTGGCCAAACACTTCGTCGATAAGTTTGGCCGTGAAAGCCGCGGCGAACCCGGCATCCTCACCGACGAGGGCCTCGCCAAGCTGATGAGCTACCACTGGCCCGGCAACGTCCGCGAACTCGAAAACGTCATCGAGCGCAGCCTCCTGCTCTCGCCCACCAGCACCTTAAAAGCCGTCGACATCAAGCTCGACCAATCGTCCAAGCCCAAGCCCGCCGTCTCGGATTTCCTGCCCGAAGGCGTCACCCTTGAGGAGCACGAGCAGTCCATTATTCGCGAGGCTTTAAGACGAGCCAACGGCAACAAAAGCCAAGCCGCCCGACTCCTCGGCCTCACCCGCAACGCTCTCCGCTATCGGCTGGACCAAATGGGCGTCGACTCCAGCGACTAGCCCAGGCGCAAGCCGTACTTCGCGAAATGCCGAAAGTCTTTGTCGCGCGTGATCAGCGGCACGTCGTGGTCGATGCAAATCTGGGCAATTAGTGTGTCGGCCAGCCGTGCCTTCACCCGCTTCGCCAGCAGTTGCGCCCTCAGCCGGCCGGCGCGTTCCCAATAGCCCGCACCGATCTCGAGCAACGTGATCGCACAAAGGTCCGCCGCGTCCTGGCTCTCGAGACTCGGATCGCTCAGCAACTCGGATAGCACCACCGGCGCCATCACCACGGCGCCATGAATCACGGCGTGGTCCAGAATGCCCGTGTCCTGGCCCTCCTCCCCGGAAAGGTACGCGATCCAGCAGTTGGTGTCTGCGCAGATCAAGCGCGGTCCCGCCTCAACTCATCGACATCGATAGAGAACCGCACCTTGCCCCGGCGCAGCCGCAGCCGTTTCAAGGCCTCGGTGGCCACCAGGGCTTCGAGCCCTTTGCGGATCGTCGGCGTAATGCCCAGCCCCGCCCCGCGTGTGGCTTCTTCCACCA
>JBBQQS010000605.1:0-2628 GCA_038215525.1 Bryobacterales bacterium | reverse complement strand
GGTGGTCTCTTCTACTGAGGCCGTGCAGATGACGCGCGTGTGGCCGCACTCGATTAGCACGGACCCTTCGGCCGTCAGTAGGTAATTAGGCGTAATCTTGATCGGGCGCAAGGCCCCGGGCAAACGTTGGTCGAGGCGCATTTATCGAGAGCTCATCATTCCGTATAGCAGAAGTCCCATCACCAGAAAGCCAAGGAAGATCACGACCAGGCAGGGGATCGCGCCCATGGCGTTGGGGCTTAGGGTAGGTTTTTTGCCGCTTTTGGCGGGCTTGTATTTGGCCATGTTGATTTGTCTTAGGAATCCTGACCGGCAGGTTCGGGCCGTACTTGGTTGCCACGCTTGACGAGTACTTCGACGCGTGTCTCGGCCTCTTCGAGCTGCTGGCGGCACTGCTGCGAAAGGGTCATGCCGCGTTCGAAGAGATGGATGGCGCGTTCGAGCGGGAGGTCGCCGCTTTCGAGGTCGCGCACCACGGTTTCGAGCTCGGTGAGACTGGTTTCGAAGGGAACAGCGGGGACTTCATCGGTCTTAGGATTCTTACTCACGTCTCTAAATTGTAACCCCCACCTTGCGGGCGGTGTCGAGCAAGGTCTCCCAATTGCCTTCTGGTAAGGGAATTCCGTCGCGGCGGCGCTCGGACTCCGTGCGGCGTTCCACTTCGCCCGCCACCAGGACTTCGTCGTAGCCCTGGGCCGGCGCCGCCGCGCGCACCATATTGGCGAGCATCTCCGCCCGGGCGCTGATTTCGTTTACGTCGCCGAAGCGGCCGAGGTCGATGGCCAGGAAGAAGTGATTCAATTGCGAGGGCCGTCCGCGCTTGCGAATGCTGCCGATTTCGGTGGACACTTTGCCCCCCGAAAGCACGCCGCACAGGATCTCCACCATCATTGCGAGCCCGGTGCCCTTGTAGCCGCCGAGCGGCATTAAGAGGCCCTGCATGGCGGTGGCGGTATCGGTAGTGGGGACGCCCTCGGCGTCGAGCGCCCAGCCGGCGGGAATCGTTTCCTGCTGGTTAATCGAGGCTTTGAAGATCCGCCCGGCCGCTACTGTCGTCGTCGCCATGTCCAGCAGGAATGACTCCTTCCCCGGCAGCGCAAAGCAGATCGGGTTGGTGCCGAAGCGCGGCTCCCGGCCCTGCCAGGGCGCCACCAGGGGCGAGGCGTCGCACATCACTATGCCTATGTTACGGGGCCCTATATTCGCAGGCTCCGCGATTTGCCGGGCCCACCAGAACGCCGCGCCAAAGTGATTGCAATTGCGCGCCGTTACGATCCCCACGCCGTGCAGGCCGGCTAACCGGGCGGCATGGCCCGCGCAGATTTGGGCGGTGACTTGGCCGATGCCGTTCGCCGAGTCGTAGACCATCGAAGTCCCATTTTCACTGACAATTTCGCCGGTCTCGCCGGCGATCATGTCGCCGGCCAACAATTGGTCCACGTAGAAGGTGAGCAGTTGGATGCCATGCGAATCGGTGCCGCGCAGGTTGGTCGCCACCAAGGTGGTCGCTACCAGAGCGGCGTGTTCGGCGGGGACATCGCAAGCCAATAGAATGCGTTCGGCGAGTGAGCGCAATTGCTCGTGGGGAATCAGAGGCATTATCTACTTCTTCTCAGGAGTCAGCAGGCGAAGCACGTCCGGTTTGTTGAGGTCGTCCCGGCGGACGAGGCGGGCGCTCAGGTCGACGCGCTTGGCCACCGGCTTGCCGGCGATCTTGTCGACAACGGACTTTACCGCTTCAAAACCCATGCGGAAGGGATCCTGCACCACCATGGCCGAGATGGTGCCGCTTTTGAGCTCCTCCACCAGGTCGGCGCTCGAGTCGAAGGTGACCAGCTTCAGCTTGCCCGACAGGTTCCGCGCTTTGACGGCCAGGGTGGCTCCCACGGCGCTGGGCTCCGAAGAGCAGAACATACCCTTCATGTCGGGATGGGCGGTGAGCATATTCTCGGCGGCGGCTCGGGCCTTGCCGCGGTCGCTCTGGCCGTATTGCCGTGCCACGATCGTCAGCTTCGGGAAGTCCTTGGCCAAGGTCTCTTCGAAGCCCCGCTCGCGGTCCATGGTCGAGGTCGACCCGGGCGCATTCATCAGCAGCGCGATCTGGCCTTCGCCGCCCGTCAATTGCGCGATCTCGCGCGCGGCAATCATCCCGCCTTCGTAGTTGTTGGTGGCGACGAAGCTGGTGTAGTTATCGCCTTCAATGCCGGAGTCAAAGACGGTGACCGGGATTCCGGCGGCCATGGCTCTGCCGATCGGTGCCACCAGCGCTTGCCGCTCGGTGGCCGCCACGACGATACCGTCCACCCGGCGGGCGATCATCGAGTCGACGATCTGGATCTGGCGCGCATAGTCGGTCTCGGCCGGTGGCCCGTTCCATTCCATCTTCACTTTGGATTCCGCAGCCGCGGCGCGGGCGCCGTTCTCCACCGCGATCCAGAACAGATGCGACGTCGCCTTCGGAATCACGGCGATCACCTTCTGTCCGCCGCGCTGGCAGCCAAACAACAGCAGCAAACCCAGGGCCAGTGCCCAGCGGCTAGCGGGCACACCAGCCTCCGTCAATCAGGATGTCGCTGCCGGTGATGAAGCGGGCCGCATCGGAACACAGGAAGGCTGCTAGTGAGCCGA
>JBBQQS010000604.1:0-2689 GCA_038215525.1 Bryobacterales bacterium | reverse complement strand
AATCGCGATATCCGCCTGCCGCAAGTGGAGATCCGCCGCCGTGAACTGGGCCTGAAGGATCTGGCGGACCGAACGCGCAACACGGTCTGCCTGCCCGAGATGCGTAAAGGCCGCATCGGGCTGTGCGTAGCGACCCAGATTGCGCGCTATTCCGGGCGCTTCAGCACCTTGCCTGGCTGGCGCAGCCCGGAACAGGCCTGGGCACAAACCCAGGGCCAACTCGCGTGGTATCGCACGATGGAGGATGCCGGGGAGCTCGTCCAATTACGCACCTGGCCCGAGGTGGAGGCGCACGCCAAGCTTTGGCGCGAAGCGACGGTGACCGAGAAGCTGGCCATCGGATACCTGCTGAGCCTGGAAGGCGCGGACTCCATTCTGAGCTGGCGGCATCTCGAAAAGACGCGCGCCGATGGGCTGATCGCCATGGGCCCCGTCCACTATGGCCCCGGCATCTACGGCCACGGCACCGACGACGAAGGCCCGCTCACCGCCAAAGGCCAGGAGCTAGTGAAGGAGATGGACCGCCTCGGCATCATCCTCGACGTCACCCATCTTTGCGACGAAAGCTTCTGGGATGCGCTCGGCCGCTTCCATGGGCCAGTGTGGGCGAGTCATCACAACTGCCGCGCATTGGCCGACTGGAACCGGCAACTTGCCGACGACCAGATCAAGGCGCTTGTCGAACGCGGCGCCGTCATCGGCATGGCCTTCGACGCCATCATGATGGTGCACGGCTGGACCCACAAGCGTTCCACGCCCCAGGACTTCGGCCTCAAGATGGAGAAGATCTGCGAGCACATTGACCATATTTGCCAAATTGCCGGCAACGCGCGCCACGTGGGCATCGGCACGGACCTCGACGGCGGCTATGGCACTGAACAAACGCCGATGGACCTCGATAGCATCGCCGACCTGGTGACGCTCGCCGGCCCGCTGGCCAAGCGCGGCTATTCGCCCGCCGACATCGACGGCATCTACGAGGGCAACTTCCTGCGCTTCCTGCGCGAGCATCTTAAGTGAAGCCTACCGGCGTCCGCTATGCGGTGCTGGGCGTGGCCACGGCCAACGCCTTCATCCTCTACCTCGACCGCATCTGCATGGGCGCCGTCGTGCAATCGGTTAGCTTCCAGCAGGAACTCGGGCTCGGCAAGGAGCAGGTAGGCGACGTGCTGGCGATCTTCTTTCTCGCCTACGCACTCGGACAAACCCCGGCTGGCTATCTGGCCGATCGCTTTGGGCCGAGGCGTATGCTGGTGATGTACATCCTGGTGTGGTCGATGTGCACGGCGTTGACCGGCTTTGTGGGCGGGCTGCTTTCGCTGATCGTGGTGCGCGCGGCCTGCGGACTCGCCGAGGCAGGCGCTTATCCAGCGAGCGCGCTGCTGGTGACTCGTTGGTTCCCGTTGATGCTGCGCGGCCGCGCCAATAGCGTGGTGGCGTTTGGGGGGCGCATGGGGAATTCGCTGGCGCCGTGGTTGACGGCAAGCGCCATCGTGATGCTGGGGTCCTGGCGGCCGGTGCTGTGGATCTACGGGGCGATCGGCCTGGGGCTGGCTTTGGCGACGCAGGTGGTCTTTCGCGACCATCCGGCCATGCACCCTTGGGCCAATGCGGCCGAACGGGAGCTGTTGTTAGCCGATGCGCCACCAGTGAAACCCGTCGAGAAGGCGCCTTGGCTGGCGCTGAT
The DNA here is from genome assembly GCA_038215525.1 of Bryobacterales bacterium. GTDB lineage: Bacteria > Acidobacteriota > Terriglobia > Bryobacterales > Bryobacteraceae > JALHNI01. Next base: position 1,002 of record JBBQQS010000604.1, on the reverse strand, counting down.
TCGCCATCGAGGGCTGTGGTTCTTGAACATCGGAACGTTCGGGATGAACCTCGGTTGGGTGTTTCTGATTACGTGGCTGCCCACTTACATGCAGGAGGTCCGCGGGCTGGACCGGGTGACGGCAAATCGCTACGTGTCGCTGGCTTTGATGGGCGGTTTGGTCGGGATGCTGTTTGGGGGGTGGTGGTGCGATTTTCTCACCCGGCGGTACGGGCGGAAATGGGGCCGGCGGTTGCCGTTTCTGACCGGGAGTTCGGTCGCGGTCGCCGCCTACTTGGTCTGCCCGTGGCTGCCTTCGGCGGTCGCCATCTCGGCGGCCGCCTTCGTCGTCGCCTTCGCTACCGACAGTATGTCTCCGGCGGTTTGGACCCTCGCCCAGGACATCGGCGGCCAGCACGTGGCGTCGACCTTGGCCTGGAGCAATATGTGGGGCAACTTCGGCGCTTCGGCCGTGGCGAAGCTGATCCCCTTCGTGCTCGCTACATCGCTCCACTTCACCGACTGGCGCGAGATTTTTTGGATTTGCGCTGGGGGCTTTGTCCTGCTGGGGTCCGCCGCGATGATGGTGGATAGTACGAAGACGCTGCAGTATGGGCGTTCGGGCGCTCGTAGTACTCTGTGAGTGAACGATGCCGACCGTGGCGAATATCCCCGGGCCCTACCGGCTCTATTTCTACAGTTTTGACTGTGAAGAGCCTGAGCACATTCACGTTCAACGGGATCGACTAGTTTGCAAGTATTGGCTAGAGCCAATTTCGTTGGCGAGGAATGACGGTTTCTCGGCGCGCGAATTGAACATAATCCGCCAGATCGTTGAAGAGAACTTGAGTAAGATTCAGGAGGCGTGGGATGAGCATTGCGATGAAAACTGATCCGCGAATCGCGAGCGTCGCGGTGGATGAGGACAACATTACGGCTCGTCTGGTGGATGGCCGGGTGGTTTCGGTCCCCTTAGCTTGGTCCTGGCGGCTCTCCGAGGCGACGCCGGCGCAGCGCGCTAAC
>JBBQQS010000603.1:0-2694 GCA_038215525.1 Bryobacterales bacterium | reverse complement strand
AAAGCTTCGAGGCCGTAGTGGACGCGCCGTGAGGATAGGCCACGGCACTCACCACCGCCACGCCAGTTCCTTCCAATTGCCGGACCGCCGCTTCGACATCGGTGGGCCGCACCAGCATCACGCCGGGCCGGTATTCCTTCGCGAGGTCGAGCGCTTCGAAAAGCTGATCGTCGGTGGCGTCGGGCTTCAGGAAGGTATGGTCGATCGCGCCGGCGATCTCCTCGTAAGTGAAAGGCGGTGATTCCTGTTCGGTCATCTAGATTCCCGCCTTGGAGGCGCGGGCTCGCGGGCGGGCAAATTCAAGCACTTCCTGCTTCGGTAACCCGGCTTCGAAGCAACGGCGGCAGCGGGCCTCGTACATGCCAGCGGCACCGACGACGATGAGGTCCTGCGTTTCGACCAAGCGCTGCGTGTGCTTGGCGGGATTGCCGCAACGCATGCAGATGGCGAGCATTTTGGTGATACTCTCGGCGACGCAAAGCAAGTCCGGAATGGGGGCGAAGGGGCGGCCCATGTAGTCGGTGTCCAGACCGGCGATGATCACTTGCTTGCCGGAATCGGCCAGTTGCTGCGCCACGCTAACTAACCCGTCGGCCAGGAAATTCGGCTCGTCGATGCCGACCACCTGGGTGCGCCAGTCGAGCTTTTTGAGGATGTCGGCCGCGTCAACGACGATTTCCGCATCGAGGCGCAAGTCGCTGTGGGAGACGATCTCTTCTTTCGAGTAACGGTCGTCAATGGTGGGCTTAAATACCTGGACGCGCTTGCGGGCAATTTGGGCGCGGCGCAGCCGGCGGATCAGTTCTTCGCTCTTTCCGGAGAACATCGGTCCACAGATCACTTCAATCCAGCCGACGCCGCCGCTCATGACATCCATTCGGTCCATTCTGGCACGCGCGCGGCTAGGCCACCAGCCAAATCGGCCCGCACCGGCCTATGAGTGCGTCTAGTACGAAACGAAGCGAATCGCTAAGCCTAGGTGGATCATCCGGTTACGCCCCTGGTTCCGGAACCGGCCTGGAATCTGGTACGGTCAAAAAAGTAAATGCAAGGCTCTCATCCTCCTCACGCCCGCGTCGTCCGCACCAAGCGCGTCGACCAGACGAATTCGCTCCACGAAATGTTCATGCACTGCCTGCCGGCTTTCGGCGGAGCTTTCCTGCGCCGGATCTACACAATTTTGGATACGGCGATTGGCCATGGCTGCCCGCTCACCTTGTCGATCGCCGGCCCCATCACGGTCTCCGGTCAGCACCAGACGTGGCTGCTGCCGCTGCTGGAGTCCGGCTGGGTGGCTTATTTGAGCACGACGGACGCGGTCTGCTACCACGATGGCCATCGCAGCCTGCGGGGCTACGAACGCGGGCCGGTACACGAAGTGCCCATCTTCGGCGACGACGCCGGCTTGCGCGACGAAGGCACCATTCGGGTGACCGATATGGCCTTCCCGGAGCAGGTGCTGCTGGACCAGGATCGCTTCCTTTCGGCGCTCTTGCAGGAGCCCGAGTTCCAGCACAGGATGACCGGCACCGAGTTCCGCTATCGTCTGGGGGCGCGTTATGCCCGGGAAGAGGCCCGTTCGGGCGTGGACGAAGGTCTGCTCGCCGGGTGCCATCGCCTGGCGATCCCGGTGTTTGTGGGCGCTCCCGCCGATGGCAGCGTGTTCCTGAATTCGATGAAGCTCTGGGCGATGCGCGAGGCCGGGCTGATCGCGAAGCACGCCTTCGACCTCGATTTGCACGCCGAGGTCTTCGAAGCCTGCGCCTACCATCGTTGGGGGCTCTTCGAGAGCGAGGCCAAATCGCTGGCCACGCTGATTTTGGGTGGCGGCGTGCCCAAGAATTACAATTTGCAGCCCGAGCCGGCCTTGGGCCAGATCCTCGGGCTGCCCGATGTGCGCGGTTATGAATTCGACGTGCAGATTGTGACGGCGCCGGTGACGGATGGGTCACTGTCGTCGTGTTTTCCGGCTGAGGCGGTGACTTGGGGGAAGGTCGATAAGGACACTTACATGACCTCTACGGAAAGCCTGCAGGCGGATTACTCGATGGTGCTGCCGTTCATGGTGAAGTCCCTGCTGGATAATCGGGCGCGGTATGCGCGGTTGGCGGAAGAGATGGGCTTGGAGGCGCTGGTGGCGAAGGAGCCCAAGGCGCGTGGGTATCTGCGGCCGACGGCGGGGTATCGGCTTTATGAGCAGCGGGAGCCGCTGGTGGATCAGTTGAAGTCGGCGGTACGGGAGAATGAGGCGTGGTTGATGGATAGTTTGGCGTATCCGCTGGCGTAGCTTAAGTCTCGAAAAGTTACAAAATGGCCTTGCTAAGTATCGAAAATGTGTATTTTCGAGGGTTTGGACTGTTGTTAAGTCTCGAAAAATTGCAAATAGCTTAAGTCTCGAAAATTAACAATTATGGGTTGGTAAGTATCGAAAATGTGATAATCTGGCTCTAGGACGCGTTCTTAATGCTCGATTTCTCAACATTTCCGGAGGTGTTCGTCTCAGACGGAGCCGTGAGTGCGGAGGCCACGCGTCAGACAAAAGCGGGTAAGCTGCGGAAGATCGCCAGCCGGCTGTACACACGCAATTTGACCGATTCACCAGAAAACTTGGTGGCCCGCCACTTGTGGTTTCTGATCAACGCTTACCTGCCGGATGCTTTGATCGCGGATCGCACGGCGCTTGAGAACCGGCCG
>JBBQQS010000602.1:0-2732 GCA_038215525.1 Bryobacterales bacterium | reverse complement strand
ATAGACGAAGGGACCTTTCTGCCCGGGCTGCAAGGCCTCAGTAGGGATGACAATGGCGTTCGAGATTTGGCCCAGGCCCAGCGAGACATCGACGAATTGGCCGGGCCAGAATTGGGCCTGCGCGTTGGCGAAGGTGGCCTTGAGGCGGATGGAGCCGGTGGCAGCGTCGACCGTGTTTTCGATGACGGCGAGCGTGCCGGTGGCGACTTGCTGGGGCGAATCCTTCAATGACGCGCGGACGGGCAGGCGGCCGGCGGCTTGCAGGCGGCGGATGACGCCGAGGTGCGACTCCGGCACGTTGAAGGTGACGAAGATGGGCGAGGTCCGGTTGATGATAACTAGGTTGGTTTCGTTGGATTTGACGAGGTTGCCGGCATTGACGAGCAGGCTGCCGGTGCGACCGGTGAGCGGCGCGCGGACGGCGCAGTATGCGATATCGAGCTTGGCCTTTTCGACTTGGGCGAGGTCAGCGGCCAGGTTGGCACGGGCGCTGTCGAGGCCGGCTTTGGTGGCCAGGACGACGGACTGCTCCTTCTCGGCGGTGGTGCGGAGCTGGTCGAGCTGAGTGCGGGAGACGATGCCGCTGCTCAGAAGCTCGGTGTAGCGCTTGGCTTCAGCCGCGGAGTATTTGGCCTGGGCGGCATCGCGGGCTAGGTTGGCTTCGCCTTGCTGGAGGGCGGCGCGGTCACGGGCGACGTTGGCTTCGGCCTGGGCGAGGGACTGCTGATAGGGACGGTCATCGATCTGGAAGAGGAGGGTACCTTTTTCTACGACTTGGCCTTCGGCGAAAGAGACTTTGACGATTTGGCCGGCGACTTGAGGCTTCACCTGCACGGTTTCGGATGCCTCAGTAGTGCCGACGACGGCGACTTCGATCAGGATTGACGTTGAGGTCGCCTTACCTACGACGACCGGCGCGGGCGGGGGCTTCATGGGAGCTTTGGTGGGGGCGGTCTTGCAACCCAGGCTGAGGAGGGCGATGACGGCGATCACGCAATGGAGGGGATGCTTCATTCAGACTTCTTCATTAGTGACGTAATCCGGGGGCGATTGTTACTGGGTGTACGAAACGAACCGGGGAGTGGTTGATTCTATTGACTTGGAGATTTGACGCGATCCCACAGCTGACGCTGCGGGCTAGTTTTTTGTGGTTTTGCGGCCGAAATGCGTTTTCCATGGACAGTAAGTCTTTCAGTTTGATATATCTACGGCGAAACCCAGGGATGCGCGTGGACGGCCCCGATCTGGGTCGAAACGAACCCGGGAGTTGTGGATTCTATTGACTTGGCGATTTGACGCGACCCCACAGCTGACGCTGTGGGCTGGGTTTTTGTCGTTTTGCGGCCGAGATGCGTTTTCCATGGACAGTAAGTCTGACGGCCCCGATCTGGGTCGCCTAGGCGCGATGGCTCACTTCTTAGGATACCAGAGGGGAAAAGTGTTTCGAGCTAAGTGGTTGAAGGGATTGAGTAAGATCCGTGTCACAGGATGTTGCGGACGAAGCATTCACTGCTGAGCGCTGATCACGAGCTTGCGAAGACGGGCTAGGGAGCCCGTCCCACTTAGTCGAGTTTCAGATCCATGCCGAAATCTGCCTTAACGGCCTTCAACCAGTCGGCGTCGCTCTGCGCGCCCCATTGGACCCAGTTCTCATCATTCATCGAAGCGCGCCAACCGAGGAAGGGCTCGGCATCTGGCCCGACTGGATGGCGCAACTGCCGGGTTCCGGAGTCTATGATTTCGCGAATCTTTTGGGCGACAAGGGTTGGCTGGCTAGGCGCCGCCGCCATCGCGCTCTCAAATAGAGCCGCAAATCGCCGAACCTGCGGATAGACTTTCGAGCTTCCCATGCCCTCAATATTTCTGGCCATTCTGGTATCGATGATGCCAGGCTCGACGATCGCCACCCTGATTCCGAGCGTTGATAGTTCCTGGGCTAGAGCTTCACTGAGGGCTTCGAGTGCAAATTTCGATGCGCTGTAGGCGGCCATCGGGGACGAAGAAATCTTCCCGGAGATTGACGTTACATTCACAATGGTGCCGCTGCCTCGCTCCCGCATCGGACCGGCCACGGCCTGAATGCAACGAATGGCTCCGAAATAGTTGGTCTCCATGCAGGCGCGGAAATCGGCGAGCGGCATCTCTTCGATCGCACCCGTCCGTTCGACGCCCGCGTTGTTGACCAGCACGTCCACCGGTCCGTGGGCGAAAATCCGGCCGAAGGCCTGCCCCACGCTCTCATCGGAGTCCACATCCATGGTCTCAATTCGAATGGGCAGGTTTTCCTTCGCAGCCAACTCGCCCAGTTCCGGTGAGCCGGACGGGTTGCGCATGGTGGCCACGACCTGGCGCCCAGCACGCGCCAATTCCAACGCTGTCGCCAGCCCGATTCCTCGGCTCGCGCCCGTGATTACCGTGTTAAGCATATGCAACGGTAGCAAACTATGCTTTGGGGTGGGATTTGTCGTAGACGGCGAGTAAGTCGTTTAATGCGACTTGGGTGTATTTCTGGGTGGTGGATAACTGGGCGTGGCCGAGTAACTCCTGGATGGCGCGGAGGTCGGCGCCGTCGGTGAGTAAGTGGGTGGCGTAGGCGTGGCGGAAGCTGTGGGGGTGGATGCTGGGATCCTGCGCGATCATGCGGGCGTAGAAGTCGACGATGCCGCGGGCGCCGCGGTCAGTTAGTCGTTTGCCGCGGAAGTTGACGAAGAGGCCGCGTTCTTCGCTTTGGG
>JBBQQS010000601.1:0-2742 GCA_038215525.1 Bryobacterales bacterium | reverse complement strand
ATTCTGATCGAAAGCGGCAATGCGCGCCAGGAGGCGAAGTCGCTGAGCGAAGAGGAAATCACTGGCGCCATGGTCCGGTTGCTGAAAGGCACGGAGCGCGAAGTCTGCTTCCTGCAAGGTAGCGGCGAACGCGACCCCGGCGACAGCCAGAAGGGCAGTGGTTACTCGCAGGTAAAGACGTTGCTGGAACGCAACAACTACAAAACCCAAACCATCAGCCTGCTCGAGAAACGCGAAATTCCCGCCAGTTGCACTATCACCATCGTCGCCGGCCCTCGCTTCGACTATCCGGCCGAGATCGTGCAAGTCTTGCAGAATCGCGTCGAGCAAAATGGCGCGGTATTATTCATGGTCGATCCGCCGCTGCAACTGGGCTCCGAAAAGATCGCGCCGAACGCCAACTTAGTCGCAATGCTGGCCAAGTGGGGCGTCACCCTGAATGCTGACTTAGTCATCGACGATAGCCGCGCCGGGCAGATGTTCGGCTTAAGCGAAGCGACTCCTCTAGTTGCAAGCTATGACAATCATCCCATCGTCCGCGAAATGAGCCGCTCGGCCACCGCCTTCCCGCTCGTACGCTCGCTCGACGTCAAAGCGAACGCCGGAGAAGCCACGGCGCAGAAACTCTTCTCCACCCTCGAGTCGAGCTTCGCCACCAAGAACCTGGCTGCCGCCCAAATCGCCCCCAGTAAGGACGACAAACCAGGCCCCTTGCCCATCGCCGCGGCGGCCACGGTGAAGAAAGGCCGCTTTGTCGTGGTCGGCTCGTCGATGTTTGTCTCGAACAGCATCCTCCGCTTCCAAGGTAACGCCGACTTATTCCTGAATATGTGTAACTGGCTCTCCGCCGACGAAGACTTGATCTCCATTCGTCCCAAGGATCCCGACAGCCGGCCCATGAATCTCAGCCGGGCCCAGATCCTCACCATCCGCACCTTTAGCCAATTCGTGTTGCCTTTACTCGCCACCGGCGCCGGCATCATGGTTTGGTTGAAGAGGAGATAGGAGCGCCTTTAATGAACACCCAACGTTTGTATGCGGCTCTGGGCCTCGCCGCCCTCTCGGGCACCGGTATCTGGTGGTCCTTGCGCGAGGAAGAGAAGCGCACGAAAGGCTCGCCCGATAGCACGGCTACTAAGTTACTCGACATACCCGCGTCGCAAATCACCGGTCTTGAACTCAAGAAACTCGGCCAGCCGCCGTTGATCTTACAGCACGGTGCCAACAATACCTGGCGCATCACCGCGCCCGCCGAATACCGCGCCGATGAAGCGGCGGCCACATCCCTGATGGGCACCGTCGCGTCACTCTCCGCCGACAAGATCATCGACGAGAAACCCAAAACCCTCGACGACTATGGCCTCGGCATTCCCGCCATCGAAGTGTTGATTCGCAAGAAGGACGGCAAGACCACCCGCGTGCTGATCGGCGATCAATCCCCTATGACGGGCAGTTTCTTCGCCAAAGTCGACAACGACCCCAAGGTCTACGCCGTGGGCACCTTCGTCCAAAGCAACCTCAATAAAACTGTCGCCGACCTACGTGACAAACGGCTGCTGACCTTCGATGCCAGCCAAGTTATACAGCTGAATTTAACCGCCCGCGGCGCAACCAGTGAGTTCACCCGCAGCGGCCAAGGCAAGTGGCAGATGGTAAAGCCGCAGCCCTATCGCGTGGACCTCCTTACCCTGGAAGAGATGATGGCGAAGTTACTCGAGGCCAAAGCCGACCTCGGCTTACCCCCCGAAGAAACGGCCAAGCTCACCGCGTCGTTCGCCACGGCCACGCCCTTGGTCACCGCCGTCGTCCGCACAGCGTCCGGCCCCCAAACGCTCGAGATTCGGAAGGCCAAGGATGAGTATCTCGGCAAAGCTACGACTGCTGAAGGCGTGCATAAGATCCCCAAAGATGTTGCCGACCGCCTTGACAAATCGATCCAGGATCTGCGCACGAATAAACTCTTTGACTTTGGCTTTGCTGAAGTCACTCAGGCCGGCTATCGCGAAGGCGCGATCAATCTGAGCTACGAACATCAAGGTGACGAATGGAAGTCCGGCGGCAAGAAAATGTCGGGCGTTACCGTGCAGAGTTACATTGACAAGCTGCGCGACCTTTCAAGCCTCCGCTTCCTCGACGCCGGCATGCCGGCCGAGACCGTCGAGCTTACTGTCTCTAGCAATAAGGCTACCGAAAGGGTCACGCTCGGCAAGCGCGGCAACCTCTGGTTCGCCCAACGGCCTGGCGAGCCCGCCGTCTACGAACTCGACACCAAAGTGGTGGAGGAGTTACAAACCGCCGCCCGCGCCGTGAAGCCGGAAACGGCCGAGAAGAAAAAGTAAGTGGACGCACCTTCGGCCCTGCTGACTGATCTCTATCAGCTCACCATGGCCGCCGGTTATTTTGCGGCCGGCAAACAAACCGACTTCGCCACCTTCGACCTTTTCGTACGCCGCCTGCCGCCCGAACGCGAATATCTCATCGTCGCGGGATTGGCCCAAGCCCTCGAGTATCTCTCGGAAGTGAAGTTCAAGGCGGAAGAGATCGAATGGCTGCGCCGCTTGCCGGTGCTTTCGCACGCGCCGCCAGAATTCTTCACTTACCTAAACCAATGGCACTTCACTGGGACGGTGCGCGCCATGGCGGAAGGCACCGTGGCCTTCGCCGGTGAGCCGATCCTGTCGGTACGCGCCCCGTTGATTGAAGCCCAAATCGTCGAAACCTACTTACTCGCCACCATCAGCT
>JBBQQS010000600.1:0-2748 GCA_038215525.1 Bryobacterales bacterium | reverse complement strand
TATATTCCTCTTGGAGCCCCGCCAGGGCGGCATCCGAGCCCATCATCTCCTCAAACTGGGATGACTTCTTGAGAGCGATCTCTCCAAAGGACTCTTTTTGTACTAAGTCGAGCGCCTGCCGCTTCACCATTTCGAGGATGGCGAGGAAGAGGCAAATCATGCCGCGGCGCGTCTTTTGCGTTTCGAACAACTCGCGGGCGGCAACGGCCTCGCTGCGGCCTTTGCCGCGGAAGAGATTGCGCAGCATCGCGATCATATCCGGCACGCTGACGTCTTCCTTCTCGAGGTCGTAAGTGGGGCGGCTCTTGGCTCGGTCCAGCAGTTCCTGGAAGGTCTTCACCAGGTCGTGCAGGGAGATGGCCAGGCCCGGCTCTTCGTCGTCGTTGGTGAACTGGGCGATTTGCGGATTCGACCAGATGGCCTCTTCGATCAGGCGCTTCTGGTGCAGCATCTCGGCGGCGTTCTTGAAACGCTCGTGCTCCAGCAACCGGTCGACGAGTTCCTGGCGTGGGTCCTCTTCGGGGGCGATCTTCTCGAGCTCGGGGTCAACGGGCAGCAGCAGCTTCGACTTGATGTGGATCAACGTCGCCGCCATGTAGACGAACTCGGCCGACAGCTCTATATCGAGCGCCGCGGCCTGGCCCATGTATTCCATATACTGCGAAGTGATCTTCGCAATCGGAATATCATAAATATCGATCTTCTGTTTGCGAATTAGATCGAGCAGCAGGTCAAGCGGCCCATCGTATTGGAGCAGATGTACGTTGAAGGGCGGGGAAGACACTCTTTACGCTACTGTAGCAAGTTGGCCCGCGCGGGTCTACGTTCAGCGGCTAACTGTTTGAAATGAATGGCGATCTGCTCCCACCGCAAGCCCTGCCGAGAATAAGCGCAAATCCAGAGCCGGCCTTCGCGGGCATACGCGCTGGCGCGTGAGGGATGGCCATTGGCATCCCCCGGCCAAAATGCACTGCGAATGGCCATCTCGCAGCGTTGCCGCGGCGCCATCTCCGTCGACGAGTGGCCGGAACCGGCCGTGTTGCTCGTTCCCGGGTTAGCACCCAGGAGGAACGTTAGATAAAGTGCAACGCTCACGTTTGCAACAATATGTCATTTACATTACGAAATCAAATCAATTTTGTTACATACCCCGATTTCGTGTAGGCTAATGCCGTGATGCTTCTCACCCTACTCCTGTTGTCCCAAGACCTGCGCGCGGGGGCGGCGATGGTCGACATCACGCCGCCCGTTGGCATGCCCCTCGCCGGCTATTACTCCACGCGCCTCGCCACCGGCACCCACGACCCGCTCCACGCCAGAGCGATCGTCATTCAGCAGGGAAAACAAGAGGTAGCCCTCGTGGCTTGTGATCTCACCAATCTGCCGCCCGAGGTGATTGAGCAGGCCGAAGCGCTAATCGGGATGCCGCCCGGGCACGTGATGATCAGCGCCACCCATTCGCACACGGGGCCGGTGCTCAGTACCAACTCCAGCCGCAATTCGGCTTACGGCGGCGACCTGCCGATCGTCGCCAGCTACATGCGCGAACTCCCCAAGCGCATCGCCGCCGCCGTTAGCCAAGCCCGCGCCGCCGCCAAAACCGCGCAGATTTCCTGGGGCAAGGGGCAGGAAAGTTCGGTCGCGTTCAATCGTCGCTTCCACATGCAGGACGGTACCGTGGGGTGGAATCCTGGCAAGCTGAACCCGGGCATCATCCGACCGGCCGGTCCGATTGATCCGGATCTCAACGTCGTACTCTTCGCCGACGCTGGCCAAAAGCCCTTCGCCACGTACGTCAACTACGCCCTGCACCTCGACACGGTCGGCGGCACGGACTTCTCCGCCGACTATCCCTTCGCCTTAAGCCAAGTGCTCGGCAAGGTGCAAGGTGCCGGGATGGTGACCCTGTTTACGATGGGGACCTCGGGCAACATCAACCACATTGACGTCACCCGGAAGGAGCCGCAGAAGGGGCATGCTGAGGCCGAACGAATCGGCACCGTGCTGGCGGGCGAAGTGATCAAGACCTACACCCGCCTGCGGCCCGCTACCGGCGGGCTACAAACGAGCACCGCCCAAGTGGAGTTGGCCCTGCCTCCCGTAACCGAGGACGAGGTCCTAAAGGCCAAAGCCGTCGCCGCCGAAGTGCTCGCGGGGAAGAACCCCAAGTTCTTAGACACGGTGGGCGCCTTCAAGACGCTCGACGTCGCCTCGCGCGCCGGTAAGCCCTGGAGCGCCGAAGTCCAGGTGATCGCCCTTGGCAAGGAGTTGGCTTGGGTCGCGCTACCGGGGGAGATCTTTGTCGAACTCGGGCAGCAGATCAAGCAGGCGTCGCCGTTTGCGCACACCATCGTGGTCGAATTAGCGCACGGTCCGGTGACGTACTTCCCGAACGACGCGGCGTTTGCGCAGGGGAATTATGAGGTGGTCACATCGCGGGCAGCGAAAGGCTCGGGCGAGCGATTGGTGCAGTCGGCGATCGCGCAGTTGAAGGCGGTGCACGCCGGACTACGGTAGGTCGTCCCAGGATTCGAGACGCAGACCGGGGACGCGTTGGAACTCGCGTGTATTCCGGGTGCCCACGACGCAGTCTTGGGCCAGCGCGATGGAGGCGATCATCAAGTCGTTGGCTCCGATGGGAGTCCCCGCGCGCTCAAGTAACGCACGAACGACACCATATTGATTCGCTGCCGCGTCATCGAAGGGCAGCGATCGAAAGGGCTTAAGCAGCAAATCAAACCCTTCGAT
>JBBQQS010000599.1:0-2772 GCA_038215525.1 Bryobacterales bacterium | reverse complement strand
CGCCAATTCGCCGAGGGCCTGGAGATCCAAATCTCCTGGATCTCCGTGGCGGTTTCGTTCCTGGTTTCCTTTGTCGTAGGCCTCACCTTCGGCTACCTGCCGGCGCAGCGCGCGGCGTCTTTAAGCCCCACTGAAGCCTTGCGCTACGAATAACGCCGATGTCTTTTTCGGCACCGAAGTCCGCCAAATAGCACTTTGGTCAAGATTCGATGTGGTTTATTTCAGACGCGTAGTGTCCGGCGGGGGTAGGGGCGCTATGGGGTTCATTTAATTATTCAATTGGATTGAATTGTTCATTACACGGTAACCTCGTCGAATCAAGCCGTTAGTCCGGCTAGAAAACAACTCGAGCGATGACAGGGAGATTGAAGTTGAATTTACTCTTGAGAATGACGGGCACAACATTAGCCTCAGTGGTACTAGCTGGGGTGACGATGTGGGCCCAAGCGACCGCCCCAGCGCCCGCCGCGGCGACGACCCCGGCGGAGCCTCCCGCCAAGGACCCTTGGGCCGTGGGCAAGGTGAAGTTTGGCTTTGTCTTCGACGCCTACTTGTCGGGCAACACCAACCGGCCCCTATTCAAGCGCAACTTCGGCCGCGCCTTCGATGTGCGCTCCGGCCGGCCCGATCTCAATCTGGCTTTGTTATCCGTCGAAATGGCCCCCGAGCCGGTGGGCTTTCGCGTAGACTTTGCCGCCGGCACCGCCGTCAAGGCCTTCTATGTCTCCTCGCCTGCTGAGGTCCGCACCGGCGATGGCCTCGCGAATCTGCTTCAGGCCTATGTCAGCTTAAAGCCGAAGAAGGACAATGGCTTCCAGATCGATTTCGGTAAGTTCTACACCGCCGCCGGTGCCGAAGTTACCGAAACCCATCTCAACTGGAATTACTCGCGCGCTTACTTATACAACAACGGACCCTACTATCACTTCGGCGTCCGCGCCACCGCTCCCGTCGGAAAACATTTCACCGCTGGTGCGCAGTTAGTGAATGGTTGGAATAATGAAAGGGACAATAACAGCGCAAAAACCGTCGGCTTAACCGGCGCAGTTACTTTCGACAAGATCACTTGGGCCAACGCCTACTATGTCGGTGCCGAAAACTACGACACCTCCCGCGGCAAGCGCAACTTCTGGGACTCGGTGCTGTTGATCAATCCCAACCCCAAGGCCAACTTTTACGTCAACGTCGACATCGGCTCCAACGGCCGTGCGAACGGCAGTGGCTCCGATAAGTTCGGCGGCGTAGGCGTCGCCGGCCGCTTCGTCCTCCACCCCAAGTTCAACCTGAGCCCGCGCTGGGAATACTACCGGGACGGCGACGGTTTCATCACCGGCGTGGCGCAGAACCTGCAGGAGTTCACCCTCACCGGCGACTACAAAGTTGCCCCCGGCTGGTACATTCGCCCCGAGTTCCGGCGCGATTGGTCGACCCAAGGCTTCTTCGATAGCGGCCGTGGCTTCGGTACGGGCCGCGCGCAGAATACCTTCTCGCTGGGCATCATCGCCGCCTTCGGCGCCCGGCGCCCCATCTAGCCCTTTCTCTTGGCGCCGCCTACCGCCATAATAAGAACGTATGAAAAAGATTTTGGCCGTGGCGGCTTGCACCCTCCTCCTAGCCGCCCAAACGCCCCTTGACCCGAGCCGCATCACCGTCGAAGTCTTTCGCGCCAACTTCCTCATGACCGTTACGGACAAGAAGGGCCGCTTCGTCACCGACCTCACCCAGACCGACTTCGAGGTCGTCGAAAGCAAAAAAAAGCAGACCATCCTCGAGTTCGTCGCCGAAAACAACTTACCCCTGCGCCTCGCCATCGTCGTCGACACTAGTAACTCCATCCGGGACCGTTTCAAGTTCCAACAGGAAGCCGCCAGCGAATTCGTTAAAAGCGTCATCCGCCCCAAGACCGACCGCGCCATCGTCGTCGGCTTCGACAACTCCGCCCAACTGCTCGCTGACCTTACCGATGACGTCATCAAACTCGAAACCGCAATCCGCGACATGCGCCCCGGCGGCGGCACTGCGCTTTACGACGCCATCTACTTCGCCTGCCGCGACAAGCTGATGCAGGATCAGCCCATGTATAAGTTCCGCCGCGCGCTGGTGTTATTGAGCGATGGCGAGGACAACGCCAGCCGCTACACGCGTGACCAAGCTCTTGAGATGGCCCAGAAGGCCGATGTGGTGCTCTACACCATCTCTACCAACATCACCCGCATCCCCACCGACGGCGACAAAGTGCTCAAGTATCTTTCGCAGGAAACCGGTGGCGTCACGTTTTTCCCCTTCAAAGCCACTGACCTTACTCAGTCCTTTGAGAACATCGCCAATGAACTCCGTTCGCAGTACGCCATTCTCTACCGGCCCGAGCCGCTCAAGCTCGATGGCTTGTATCATGAGGTGGAGATCAAAATCAAAGGCCGCAAAGAACTCCTGGTCCGCACCCGCAAAGGATATTTCTCGCCCCGCGCCTAGACCAGTCGCCTAGACCAGGGCCCGCACCATTACCGCGATGGAGGGCTGTCCGCCCGCCCGGGCCATGCTCCAGACGGCCGACAGGTCGGCAATGGTAAGTGGCAACACTTCGATCCGTAAGTTTTGTGCCAGGCCCGCGCTCCGTTGCACCGTGCGCAAGGCAAAGCCGAGTAACTCCTGCTGGCGGAGCGGGTCCGGGCTCCAGGCGGTGAGTAAGTAGGCTACATAGAGCGTGCTGCCCTGCCGTGCATCCGCCGTAATGTCCGCTTTGAACAAGTAAAGCGAAACGCCCTCTTCCAT
>JBBQQS010000598.1:0-2781 GCA_038215525.1 Bryobacterales bacterium | reverse complement strand
GAAGAGATCCTGAGGCTCCGCGCCCCCGGCTTACTCGGTTGCTGCCTAAGTGGCGCTGGACCCAGCGTTCTCGTCTTCTACGAAAAGGACGCCGGCGAAGTGGCCGACTTAGCCCGCCAAATCTTTCAGTTACACGGTCGGCAAGCCGAAGTGCTCCCGGCCACCATTGCCCCCCGCGGTTACGAAATATTAGAGGACTAAGAGATGACTTACTCTGACCCTATTCCCGCCCCCACCTCCGCCCAGCGCTTTTCCGACGGCGGCCAGTACCGGATTGAGATTCCTTCCACCGAAGGGCCTGGTTGCTTGGCCGCCGTGCTGAAGGAAGCCTGGGCCCGTAAGGTTCCCGTCCACCGCGTTAGCCAGGGCAGCGGCATCATGCTTCTGACCGACGAAGAGATCCTCCAGATGGTGACGCAATGCACCATGGCGGGCGGTGTCGAATTGAACCTATTCGTCGGCCCGCGCGCTACCTTCGATATTGGCGCCCAAGCTTACTCCCCGGCCGGCAAGACCCTGGGGCTCAGTCTCCGCGGCGCCGATCAGTTAGGTTTCGCTCTCGAAGACGTCCAGCGCGCGGTGAAGCTGGGCGTGAAGAGTATCTTAGTCTCCGACCTCGGTTTACTCAAAGTAATGGGCGAAATGAAGCGCGCCGGAGACCTGCCGCCGGACCTGATTATCAAAACCTCCGTCATGATCGCCCCCGCTAACCCTGCCAGCGCGCGCCTGCAAGAGGACTTAGGCGCCACCACCCTGAATATCCCCTCTGACCTCACCATTCCCCAAATCGCCAGCATCCGCGCCGCCGTCAGCGCGCCCATCGATTTCTACGTCGAAGCCCCCGATAACATCGGCGGCTTTATCCGCTATTACGAAACTCCGGAGTTGATCCGCGTCGCCGCCCCCATTTACTTGAAGTACGGTCTGCGGAATTCGCCCGATATCTATCCCTGCGGCTCGCACTTAGAAAATACTGCCATTGCCTTATCGCGGGAGCGCGTCCGACGCGCCCAAATTGGCATGGAAATGATTCGCCGCGCGGCGCCGGACGCCGTCATGTCACCGGTGCCGGTTCGGGTGGGAAACGTATGGTAGCCACTTACTTATTACTAGCCCTCGCGGCCGACCCGCACGTGGTCATTGAGACGTCAATGGGCGAAATCGAGTTAGTCCTGCACGCGGAAAAGGCGCCCGTCACGGTGAGTAACTTCCTCCGTTACGTCAAGGAGCATCGCTACGACCAAGCTCGCTTCCATCGCACCGTGCGCATGGACAATCAGCCGGTAAGTAAGATCAAGATCGAAGTCATCCAAGGCGGACCCTCCCCAGGCACGCCTTCTTTTCCCCGCATCGCCCTCGAACGCACCAGCGTCACCGGCTTAAAGCACCGCGAAGGTACTCTCTCCATGGCCCGCGACGGCCCCGATACCGCCACCGCCGACTTCTTCATCTGCCTCGGCGACCAGCCCTCGCTCGACTTCGGCGGCCAACGCAACCCCGATGGCCAAGGCTTCGCGGCCTTCGGCCAAGTGGTCCGTGGCATGGACATCGTGAAGCGCATCCACCAGTCGCCGTTCACCCTGCAGAAGTTGTCCCCACCCGTGGAAATCCGCCGGATCGTACTTAAGTAGTCTTAACCCAATTGTCGATCTATTCCACAATGGCCATGTGGCGATCGAAGTGAATATTCATGAGGCGAAGGCGCGCTTTTCTCAATTGCTTAGCCAAGCTTTGGCGGGCGAAGAAGTTATTATCCTGCGGGATGGGAAGCCGGTCGCCCGGCTTAAGCCCCTGCGGCCCGCGCGCCAATTTGGCATTGCCCAGGGTGACTTCGTTGTGCCCGACGACTTCGACGCGCCCTTGCTGGCTGACATTCTCGCTTCGTTTGAGCAGTGAAATGAAAAAGGCCCGCCCCTTTGCGAAGGGCGGGCCTGAAGAACGAGCTTTAGAAGTAAAGCTTCAAAGCCATCTGCATCGAACGCGGCGAGTTGAGTAAGTCACCCGCGCCCGTCAACTGACCGAATTGGTTGTTCTGCAAGCCCAGGCTGCCTGTGCCAAACCGCACGCGGTTGAAGGCATTGAAAGCCTCCGCCCGAAAGTCCAGCCGGATGCCGCCTTCCGTGATCGGGAACGACTTGGCGATCGAAATGTTCTCGTTGTAATTGCCGAACTGCCGGAATTTCGGGTTATAGCGAGTCTGGTTGCCAAAGGTATTCGCCGGCTGGGCCGGGAAGAAGCTGGCTGGCTGCACGAAGCGATCCACAAACGGGTCGAACTTGTCGCCCTTCGTGGGGGCGCGCCAGCCGTCATAGCTCGAAATAATTGGCCGCAGACCGCCGCTGAACAGCGGCAGGGAATTGCTGGTGCCGAGGCCGAGCGGGAGGCCGCTCGAGTAGAAGGCGGTGCCCGAGACGCGCCAGCCGCCGAAGATCCAGTTGGCCACCGGGTTGGTGGCGAGGAAGCGCTTGCCTTTGCCGAAGGGCAGGTCGTAAACGGTGCCGATCTTGAAGTTGTGCGGCACGTCGAATTGGCCGATCGACTTCTCGAGCCCGCGGTTGAAGTGATCCATCGCCGCCCCGCCCACCCAGTAGCTATCGGCGTCCGTGAGAATCTTCGAGAACACGTAGGAGGTCTGGAACTGCAAACCGCCCGAGTAGCGCTTCTCAAAGCGGATCATCGCCGCATGGTAGCTGGAGTGGCCCGAATGGTCACCGCCGCCGGAGCCCGTGTCAATCGCGTTGTACTGCGGATAGGGTCGCAGAGACCGGCCAACGGTCGCTT
>JBBQQS010000597.1:0-2792 GCA_038215525.1 Bryobacterales bacterium | reverse complement strand
TACCCCACCCTGCGGCGGAGGTTGGCCGCCCAGGGGATTCATGGCCCCGGCCATCTGCTGGGCCATGGTGAATCCAGCGCCGAGCCCAGCGCCTATGCCAGCCACACCACCTTCGTTGGCCGCGGCGATCGGCAGCGACTGCGCCACCTGGAACTGCGTGTAACGCCGCATGTCGCCGATCATGTTCATGCCGATCGACTCATCGAGCCGCTTTTGCAGTTCTTCCGGCAGCGACAGGTTCTCGACGACGAAACTGTCAAGCGCGATGCCGATTTCGAGCAACGCGGGCCGGATCTTCTCGCCTACCTGGAGCGCCAACTCGTCCTGGTTCGCGGCCAGATCGAGGAACGGAATCTTCGACTCGGCGAAGGTGTCGGTCATGCGGCCGATGATCGTTTGGCGCAGTTGCGCTTCGATGTCGGCGACCCGGTAGATCTCGCGGGTGCCGGAGATTTTGCTGTGGAAGGCGCGCGGGTCCAACAGATGCCAGGAGTAAATACCGTAGCCGCGCAGGCGGACGGCGCCAAAATCCTTATCGCGGACGGTGATCGGCTGCGCGGTGCCCCAACGCTGGCTAATCTGCTGGCGCGTGGAGAAGAAGTAGACGTCGCTCTTGAATGGCGACTCGAACATCTTGTCCCAGTTCATCAGGTTGGTGAGCAGGGGCAAGTTCTGGGTGTTGAGCGTGTAAAGGCCGGGCCCGAAGACGTCGGTGACGCGCCCCTCGTTCACAAAAGCCGCCATTTGGCTTTCCCGCACCGTCAACCTAGCGCCGTTCTGGATTTCCATGTCCTGCATCGGGTAGCGGGCGGCCAAAATGCCGTCCTCCGCCTCGGTGTATTGGATGACATCAACGAATTGTTTCTTGAGGAAGTCCTTGATCGACATGACCTTGGGGAAAGCTCCTTTCCAGCTTCAAGCAGTATAACGGAGTCCGCCCGGAATTTGTTCCCGAAATCGGGCGATGTTCGCCGGCGAACGGTGCGAGAATGGCCCCATGCCCTCGAATCCCTGGATGCTCCTCGCCGTCACCGCGAATCTACTGGCGGCCGACCCTCCCCCGCCGCGCGTCTTCGCGGCGGCCCAAATCGAAGCTTCTTATCGCGTGCTGCTTGATCGAGGCTCGCCGCTCTTAGAGTCGATCGTCAATATCATCCAGCAGAAGGGGATCACCGATGGCCATGTGACGGTAACGGCCGGTTCGGTGAGCGAATGCACCTACCACTACGTCGCGTCGACGGAGGAGAAGCCCAAGGACGTGATGCGGACGGTGAAGGGTCCTTTTGAGATTCTGAACGCCGGTGGCATCATCGCCGCGGGGGAACCGCATATCCACATCACGCTCTCCAGTCCGCGCCAGGGAGCCTTTGGCGGCCATCTGGAGAATGGTTGCCGGGTGCTCTATCTGGCCGAAGTGACGATTGTGAAGTATGCGGGCGAGCCGCTCCAACGGCGGAAGAACGCTAACGGCGTTTCGCTGCTGGAGGCGCGTTAGCAGGCCAGAACCGCAAGCTGGTGGAGCACCGCATAGCTGAGAATCTTGTCGTCGGCTGTGGCAAGGCGTGCCCGCAAATGACGAGCCGTGGCAACCAGAAGCCGGTCGGCTGGGTCGCCATGGAGGTGGCCGGGCAAAAAGCTACTTTCCACGGCGGCTTCGCGAGTGAGCGGTGCGAGCGACATGCCAGGGGCTTGCAGGGCGCGCTTGGTCCATTCGGCGGGCGACATGGACAAGGTGAGACGGCCTTTGGAGACCAGCATTCCGACCTCCCAAACTGAGATGACGGAAACCCAGCAATCGTCGCGTTTGCAGGCCCGTTCGATGGCGCGCCACGCCCTCCGGGCGAAGCGCTTTTCCTCACCCGAGACAAACCAGACCCAAGCGTGCGTATCGAGCAACAGTGGCTCACTCATCCGATGCGGCTTCCCAGACCTCCCCCGTCGAGAATAGATCGCCGTGAATCTGCACGGTGCCTTTCATCAGTCCACCATAAACAACTTTGGCACCCGGAGCCGGTTCCATCGGGATGATTCGCGCGACGGCCACGCCCCGTTTGGTGACGATGAGTTCCTTGCGCTCCTCTCGCACCTCATCCAGTAAGGCCAA
Source organism: Bryobacterales bacterium (assembly GCA_038215525.1). Taxonomy (GTDB): domain Bacteria; phylum Acidobacteriota; class Terriglobia; order Bryobacterales; family Bryobacteraceae; genus JALHNI01. Next base: position 688 of record JBBQQS010000597.1, on the reverse strand, counting down.
ACATTTCGCTTTGAATTCGCCCGCAGGAATCTTGGAGATCACTATGGTCAGAATACCATGGTCATCTCGTCCGAAAGCGCTGTGCGCCCCAGTAGATCGCCCAAAGCAGCATGATTACCATTACGCCCCGTAGCGCCATCGCGAGGGTGAAGTCTGGGAGAGGGAATTTGCTGAGTTGGCCGAACCGATCCTCCATCCAATGCCAAGCCGTGTGGGCGATGAGTGCGGAGAGAATGATGACGCCGATGCGCTCGGCCACCCAGTAGCGGAAGAGCAGGGCGACGGCCGGCACCATGACGGCCAAGGCCGCCAATTGGCCTAACTCGACACCGACATTAAAGGCGAAGAGCGCCGGCACTACGTGGGAACCGGCAAACTGCAGCGACTCGCGCAAGGCGAAAGAAAATCCGAAGCCATGCACTAAACCGAAGCCGAATGCCAGGCCGACACGCGCGTGGCTTTGGCCAGCGATGTTGGCGAGGGCGAGAAAGACAATTGAGAGGGCAATCGACAATTCGACGAAGGGAGGGAACCACAACCCGTCCGGCGCCCAGCCGAGCGCGGAGGCGGCGAGCGTGAGGGAGTGCGCGGCGGTGAAGGCCGTCGCCACCCATATTAAAGCTCGGAACTGGCGCGACGAGAGGACGAGGCAGAGTAAGAAGAGTAAGTGATCGAGACCGCTGAGGAT
>JBBQQS010000596.1:0-2821 GCA_038215525.1 Bryobacterales bacterium | reverse complement strand
GGACGCAATGCGCGCGGCTAGGCGGGTATCACCGGCGTGATGTTCCAGATGCCGTTGGTTGCTCTGCTTCAGTAACTCTAAGCCTGCGCTTTCGCTCTCCGGCGTAACGAACTTGGCGGCTTCGGCGGCGCGCAAGTCATGAATTGGCGTCGGCGTACCTACTCGAATCGTCGTGGCTTGGTGCGCCGCGGGAAGAAAGCCGGCCGCCCAGTTCGCCGGACCGTTGGGCGGCATGCCGCGCGGATCCGGCAGCACCACAAAGTCGGGTAAGTTTTCTGTCTCACTGCCCAAGGCGTAGGAGACCCATCCGCCGGCGCTGGGAAAACCCGGCAGAATAAAGCCCGTATTCTGCATGAAAGTGGCCGGCCCGTGGATGTTACTCTTCGACATCATCGAGCTGACAAAGGCGATGTCATCGACGCAAGTTGCCGTCGCTGGAAACAAGTCACTTACCCATTTGCCACATTGCCCGTGCTGGATCCAGCCCCAAGGGCTTGGCATCACCACTCCGGGATTACTCTGAAAAAGCTCTACCTTCTCGCCAGGGTCCCATGGTTGTCCGGCTTTGGTATTCAAAAGCGGTTTGTAGTCGAAGGTATCGCACTGGCTGGCAGCCCCGGACATGAAGAGCTGAATCACTCGCTTGGCTTTCGCGCGATGATGCAATCCGCCATTGAACTTCGGCACTCCTTTGGGCGCTCCTTGGGCATCACGCCCGAGTAAGTGGGCCAGAGCAACCCCGCCGAAACCACCGCCTGCCTGCCAAAGAAAAGTGTTTCTGTTCATTGCTTTCCTTCAGTCCACAAAAAGAAATTCGTTGGTATTCAATAATACTCGGCTCATATTGGCCAGTCCATGGGTGCGGGAGTAAGCCGCGAATTCGGTGGCCTCGGTGGCCGTGGGCGGGCGTCCCAGTGCGAGCCGGAAGGCCGTTGCCACCTGTTCTGAGGGCACTACCTTCGCCAACCCTGCCGCTAAGTGCTCCGCCATTCGCAAAACGAACGAGTTATTCCAAACGGCTAAGGCTTGAATGGCGGTGATGGTGGTGGAGCGTTTCGGCGTCAGGATCGATGCGTCCGGGCAATCGAGGCGTTCCATAAAGGGGTCCGGCACGCTGCGCACAATCAAGCGATAAATACTACGCCGATAGGCCCCAGGGCTATCGGGATCGAAGCGCGCGTAATCGTAAGTGGGCGAATGGTCGTTCTTGAACAAGAACATCTGCACTGAAGGTCCGCCCATCGTGCTGTCCAGCCTGCCAGCCACGGAGAGCATGGCGTCGCGAAGGGCCTCGGCGTCGATTCGCGTGCGATTCATACGCCAGAGAAGCCGGTTCTCCCCGTCCACTTGCGTCGCTGCCGTTCGATGGTCGGAGCGTTGCCGGTAAGTATGGCTGGTAACAATGAGCCGATGTAACTGCTTCATTGACCCATGGGCGTCATCGCGGAACCAGGCGGCCAGCCAATCGAGTAACTCGGGGTGAGACGGTCGAGTTCCCATGCGACCGAAGTCGTTAGCGCTATCGACAATCCCCGCCCCGAAGTGATACTGCCAAATTCGATTGACGATGGAACGCCACGTAAGTACATTGTCATGGTGCGTAATCCAGTTGGCCAGGGCGGCGCGGCGGGCGCCCTCATCTTCGGAGGCGGGGAAGTTCGCATCCAGCGAAGATAGGGCGCTGAGGGCTCCCGGCGAGGCTGGGGCACCGGGAGACTGAACACTCCCGCGCATTAGGACTGACACGGGCCGCGGCGTAAGTGCGGGACGGAATGCGCCGGCGCGGTCAAAGTAACTGGCTGCTGCGTACACGGTAGCCGGTTTCGGTAGGGCGCTAAGCTGCTCGTCCAGCGGAAGAAACTCCGCCTTGATTCCCGCAATCGTCGCGTAAGTTTCAGCCCCGACCAATCGGTTGACGAGCTCTTGCTTACTCTTTTGGTCGGCAGCCCGGCGCGCTTCTAGCTTCGCTTTTTCCAAGACGTCGGCGGGCGTTTTCGGGGTGCCCATGTGCGTCAGTAATGAGCCGGCGTCCTGGATCGCATCGGTAAGCCTCACAATCTCGTCGCTGGTGGCGAACTCTACTTTGTCGAGCCAAGGCTGGAGGCGAATCTGAATCGCCTGCTTTCGTCGCAAGAGTGCTTGCCGTCGCTGATGAATGACGGGGTCTTCGTCATAGGGCCGGTCGACGCGATCGATACCTGCGAAGACGGCTTGTAAGTTGTAGTATTCTTTTTGCGGAATCGGGTCGAACTTATGGTCATGGCAGCGGGCGCAGTGGGCAGTGGTGCTGGTGAAGGTCGACATGGTGGTGGCGACTAAGTCGTCGCGATCCAAAACTCGAGTCAGGTTTTTGTCGGAGCTCCCTTCGCGTAACTCCTGGTGGCCGACGAAGTCCCAGGGGCCGGCGCCCAGAAACCCCGTGGCCACTAAGGCTTGCGGCTCAGCGGAAAATAGGACATCGCCCGCGAGTTGCTCCTGCACAAAGCGGGAATAAGGCTTGTCTTCATTCAGCGCGCGGATCAACCAATCACGGTAAGGCCAGGCGTTGAGACGCGGTTTGTCTTTGTCATAACCATGCGATTCGCCATAGTGCATCACATCCATCCAGTGCCGGGCCCAGCGCTCGCCATAGCGCGGCGAAGCCAGCAGTCGGTCGACGAGGCGCTCGTAGGCCTGCGGTGGGGGGGGGGGGGAGAACAAGAACACAGAGATTAACTTACAGCCCACCCCGGCACACAGCCCCCCCGGAGCGGCAAAGGGGCGACGGCCCCGGAAGGGACGGGGCGGGCGCGGCCGCGGAGGGTTGTGTGTGGCAGTGGGA
>JBBQQS010000595.1:0-2842 GCA_038215525.1 Bryobacterales bacterium | reverse complement strand
GAAGTCCCCTTCGGCAAGGGCAAACGTTGGGGCAGTTCGAATCCATTGCGCTACGTAATTGGCGACTGGGCCTTAGGCGCCATTGCGCTGGTGCAGACCGGCGCCCCGGTGACGATAACCACTCAGGTCGACACCCGCTTCAACTTCGCCGCCGGCGGCCTCCGAGCCAATGTGGCGCAAGACCCCAACCTCGGCGGCGATGCCCGCACCCTGGGCCGTTGGTTCGATACCAATGCTTTCTCTCAGCCGGCCAACTACCGCAATGGCACTGCCGGAGCGAGCATCGTCACCGCCCCTGGCAAAGTGAACTTCGACCTCAGCCTGTTGCGCAACTTTCCTCTGGGCGAAAACCGCAAGTTTCAGCTACGGGGCGAATTCTTCAATCTCTTCAATAAAGCGAACTTCGGTACCCCGGGTGCTGTCTTCGGTGCCCCCGGCTTCGGTGTCATCGGCGCAGCCGACCCTGGCCGCCGCGTCCAAATCGGCGCCCGCCTGGTCTGGTAGTGGCATCGGTCGCTAGACAGGCCAGGAGGCCTGTCCTACTCTTTGGCCTCAGTGTGGGACCGGCGTCCTCTCCGGTCGGAAGGAAGAACTATTCGCCCGGGCTGCTCAATTGCCGGCTGGCGATCGGATTATCCGGATAGTCCTTCGCCAGGCGGCGCAGCATCTGATCGCTTTCGGCCTTTTTCTTATCCTTGCGATAGATCTGCGCCAAAATCAGTTGGGCAAAACCCTTCAGATAACGCCCGCCCACTGCGGCTTTACGCAGGTTGGCGATGGCCTGTGCACGATTACCCTCCGCCGCTTCCATCTTCATGAACGGCTTCAAAAAGAACGGGACGCTCGACACCAGATAGTCACTGAAGCCGATCGTAAACCAGGCGTCTTGTAAGTCCGGATGTGTCCGCGTCAGGCGTAACGCGTACTGTTGCGCCAGTTTCGCCGACACCCAACTTTGCCGATAGCTCTTTTCCACCAGCGCCAGGTAGTCGCGCTGAATGCCATGCACCAGCATCAGGGCCATTAACGCTTTAGCGTCGTCCGGGTCCTTGGCGATTAACGTTTGGGCCCGTCGCTCGGCGAGCCGGGCAGAAGCTTGAATGCGCTCCCACGTGGCCGGATCCGCCTTGCCCTCCGCCTTGCCGGCGCTCGGCTCCTGGGTGAGCAACTTCAAGCGCTCCAACTCGCCGAACAGGTCGGCGGCGGCCACTACGGCCGGGCCCAACGGGTCATAGTCGTTTTGCTGCGAGTATTCGCGAGCCAAAGTCCGGCCGGCGGCAAAATCGAAGCTGTAGATCCGCGCAAAGGCAGCGTCGACCGTGGGTGCGGCGGAGGAAAAAGATATTAAGCAGGGGAGGGCGATCAGCAGACGTTTTAGCATAGAAGAAAGAGCGAACTAACCGGTAGAACTATAGTAACAATACTTGTTCTATCGGTCCTGGGCTTCCAAATCTTTGACGCGCGCCAACTCTTTTTTGAACAAAGGGTTTTCTGGAAACTCACGCGTCAACTCATCCAATAGACGCACGCTCTGTGGCAAACGTTTCTCCCGAAGATGAATCAAGCTTAATAAAATTTTGGCAAAGGGACCCAAATATCGCCCGCCCTCCACAACCCGCTCCATTTTGCGCACCGCCAGCAGCTTGTCCCCCTGAGCATCGTCGAACTTAACAAACCACTTCACAAAGAAGGGCAGGCTGCCGAGAATGTATTCGGTGCTGCCTGTGGTGAGGTAGGCGTCGGTATAGGTGGGGTCGACTTTCAGCACCTGCAGTGCCAGCTTTTGCGCCTCTTTCGCGATGCTCAGGCTGGCGATCTGCCGCTTTTCGATCAGCGCCGTATAGTCCATGGTCATGCCGGAATTGATGGCCAAGGCGAAGAGGGCGTCGGAATCGTTGGGGTTGGCTTTCAGTCGCTGATTGGCGGCGGCCCGAGCCCGCTCCATGGTGGCAAAGAAAGCGGCGCGCCGGGCCGGATCGGGCTTCAAACCCTTCTTATCGGCAATGCGCTTGTCGTCGGCAAAGAACTCGCCTTCCAGCACCTTGAGCCGGTCGAGTTCAAAAAACAAATCCGACGAGGCGCGGAAAGTATGGCCCAGAGGATCGGCCGGCTCCTGCTGGATATAGTCGTCCAGCAGCCGATTGGCGCCATTGAAGTCGACATTGTACATCCGCTGCAACGCGGACTTCACCACCGCATTCGTCCGCGGCCCCGAAATCCGCGCCGGGCCCTGTGCCCAGGTGACCGGCGCCCAAGCGATCGGTAGCACGCACACCAGCCACAACTTAGCCGAAAAGACGTTCAAAGTAATCCCGCGTCCTCGATTCAATTTGCGTTAGTTCAATGGCCAGCGGCTGGTCATGCAAGTGGTCTGGAGTCCAGCGCGCCACCATGATGGCCAACTGCTGGCTCGCCACCGGCGTAGTCGGCAGGCTACCGGCAGCTTGGCCGTCCAGCAGGCGCAAGCCATGGTCCACCGCGCGATAGAGGGTGGCAGCGTCAAGCAGAAAGCGAGCGTCGGCTCGTTCGAGATGGCCCATCTTCTCGACGATATCGATTCGCTCGGGAGTATTCAAGGTCTTAAAAAAGATTCCCGCCCCTTTCAGGCGCAGGTACATCAGCGAGAAGTCGATGTCATAGTAGCCTCCACGCCCGGCCTTGAGCGGATTCTCGCCGCCCTGTTCGCGCTCAATGCGCAGTCGCATCTGCTTCAGTAGCGGGCGCGAACGGCCGCTCTGGCCATAGCGCCGGAAGTCGAGTTCCTGCACTTCGTTCAAGAACTGCATCGCCTGCTCCGGATCGCCGGCAATAGCGCGGGCCTTCATATACGCGATGCCTTCCC
>JBBQQS010000594.1:0-2866 GCA_038215525.1 Bryobacterales bacterium | reverse complement strand
GATGGGTGAGCCAGGGCCACCAGAAGATGGCCCTGACGAGTGTCGTTTTTCTAGCTGAGGTCGGCCCGCAGCATGGGCTTATCGGTAACGGAGAAGTCGGCGCTGGCTTCGCCGGTGGAAGCGATGTCCTGAGCGCCGGTGCGTTCTAGGATGTCCTTCGCGCGACTGGTCCATTCCGAGTTATCGCTATGAACGGAAAGGAGAATACCGCCTTCCTTGATGCGGCCTTCGTAGCGCTTCGCCTCGTACTCGGGCATTCCCATACCGGTGAGCGCGCCCAGGATGCCGCCGGTGACGGCGCCGGCGCCCATTCCCGCCAAGGCTCCCATGATGGGTCCGGCGGCGATCAATGGGCCGACACCCGGAATCGCCAGGGCGCCAATGCCCGCGAGCCAACCGAGCGTGCCGCCCAGGACGGCGCCGGCAGAAGCACCGGTGGCGGCGCCTTCTGGGGCCTTGGTGCTTTTTTCGACGGCGAAGTCCTTCGTGCCGACGTTATCGGGGAGCAACGCGGAGATATCCGTGTTGCGAAAGCCCGCGATGCGGAGGGCGTCTACGGCGCTGGAGGCGTCGTCACGAGTCTTGTAGATTCCAAAAACAGAGGTATTTGCCATGGTAGGTTCCTTAATTTAGTTATTTCTTAGTCGGAGCAATTTCGAGATCGTTGGTGACGTTTTTTACGCCGGCGATGGCGCTAGCTTTCTTCGCCACGCTGGCTTTTTCGGCCAAATCGCGCACCGGCCCCCGCAACGTGATCGTGCCGTCGCGCGCAATGATCTTTACATTGTGGGCGTAGGTTGATAACGATGTGTCGGCGACTACCGATTTCCGCACCTTGCGGGTTAGTTCGGTATCGGCCGCATTCATTTTTTGGTCGTCGGCGGTGATCGCGCGCTTGTCGCGATCCCGTTGATTCATCTTTGTATTGTCGGCTTCTTGAGCGAAGAGGGCGGCGCAGGCGGCGAAGCCCAGAATGAGCAGGTGTTTCATCATAAGTTCCTTTCAGAGCTAATTGGACCAACGGTTTCGCGGTAGGCTTGACGTCCGGCGTCGAGAGCGGCAGTTATGCTGCCGCGCCCTTTTTCGAGCGTCTCCCGTCCCTGGTCGACGATCCCCCGTCCTTGTTCGACTAGATCAGTGGCTTTCTCCGCCAGGTCCTGGCCTTGGCTTGCGACGTAAGCCTTACCGCTATTCACGCCGTCGCGGATGGCGTGGCGGGTCGCCTGGCCGGATCGCGGAGCGAGCAGAATACCCAGGCCGACGCCTATGCCGGCTCCGAGCAATAAAAGATACGTGTCTTTCGAAATGGTGGATGGAGTGCATTGATTCATGGAGTTACGTTCCTTATTTCTTGTGCATTTCCCGGAAAGAGTACTTTGAGAGCAGTTTTGTGAGCGCCGCAGTTTGCGGGGACGCCGCTCCCTTGCCGTCGCGCACAATCTCGGCGGTCGTGTAACGATTGCCGTAGAGCAAGTGGTTCTCGTCGAGGTCCTGGCGCAGCGTCGAACCGTCGAGGGACACACCGGCGAAGAGGCCACGAGATTGCGAATAGCCCAAAATCTCGGCGCGCATAAAGGCGTCGGTTTCGGCCTGTGCGGTGCGGCCCACCGGACCCGCCATGGCCTGAGCCGTGCCACCGATCTTGAATTGCGATTGCATCAAACGGTCGGCGCCGCTGGAGTTCATAATCAGCATGACGAGGTCAGTTTCGCCCACGCCAATCTGGAAACCAATGCTCCCGCCCTCCACGCGCAAAGCCGCCGGATTGCTCCATCCGGTGCGATTGGCGTTGCGGCAGGACATGAAGCCCTTGCCGTACTTCGCGCCGACAATGAAACCGGCTTTCTTGAGACCGGGAACAATGACCACGCAGTGAGCACGTTCGAGGAGGTCCTGCGGAATGGCCTTGTCCGGTTCGGCCATGATTTCTTGAAAGGTGGTAACGGCCGCCTGGAGGCGCTCCGTACTCTTTTCGTCTGGCTTATGGTCTGCGAGGAGGGAGCCGCACGAAAAGCTGAGGGCGGTGAGCAGGGTGAAATTTTGGATCTTCATGCTTCCGGATTAGAGCAATTACCGGGCCAATTCAGATTTTCGGCCGGTTCGCGTGTTGCCTTGGCTGGCAGTCGGCAATACTTTCTCCTAGTAGCGCAAGTGTTGCCTGATTTCGTTTTGGCCGCAGGATTGCAAGACGGCTGAGACGAAGGAGATTCCGCATGAACTGGGATCAAGTAGAAGGTAAATGGAAGCAGATGAAGGGGTCCGCCCGCGAGACTTGGGGTAAGCTGACCGATGACGATTTGGACATGATCGCCGGCCAAAAGGACCAATTGATTGGCCAAGTGCAGGAACGCTACGGCGTGGCCAAAGAAGAGGCGGAAAGACAAGTGTCGGCGTGGGTGAAGCGTCACGACGAGAAGGCCGTAGGTGCCAAACTATAGGAAGTGCGTCCGCTGGCGAAACGCCGCATTGAGTCGAAAGCTCAGCGCGGCGTTTTCATTTTCCGGTACCATGAACAGCGATGGATGGTAACAATTTTGCCGGGCGGGTGTTGATTGTCGACGACGATGCGAGTCTGCGGCAGAGCCTGCGCGCCCTCATGGTTGACGCGGGCTGGAATACCGCCGAGGCGGGAGACGGTCAAGAAGCGCTTGACCGGCTAACGACTTACGACGCCGACGTAATTGTCACCGATTTGGTGATGCCCCGGATGGATGGCATTGAGTTTCTAAAGACATTGCGGGCAGCGGGTGACGAACGCCCGACGATCGTCTTAACCGGATTTGGCAGCCTCGACAAGGCGCTCTCTTTGGTGCATGACCTGGGTGCCTTTTGGTTCCTGGAGAAGCCCGTAAAGACCAATGCCCTC
>JBBQQS010000593.1:0-2874 GCA_038215525.1 Bryobacterales bacterium | reverse complement strand
GGCTACGAAGAGCAGCCCGTGTAACCACAGCCGCGCGTCGTACGGAATCCATCTCAAGGGCGGCTACTGCAGTGACTGCAACTCTTTGCCCGGCTTGAAGCGTACCGCTTTGCCAGGAGGAATGGCGACTTCGGCGCCGGTCCGCGGATTGCGGCCAATACCCGTCTTGCGGGGCCGGACGTTGAAAATGCCAAAGCCGCGGAGTTCGATGCGCTCGCCTTGGGCAAGGGCGCGCTTCATGGTTTCGAATACAGTTTCGACCGCCATTTCGGCCTTAGTCTTGGTGATGCCGGTTTTGCCGACCACCTCGTTGATGATATCGAGCTTAATCATGAAGCGATTTCCGATCTGCTTGCTGCGCGCCGTACGTGAGAAAACGTACATCGCCCTGCAAACCTCATGATAGGATTAGGGTTAGCCACTTGTCAAGTTCAGAACCGCTCGAAAGCTCACTCCTTACCGCCGAAGGCTTCCGCCGCGCCTGTGGCCGCTTCGCCACCGGCATCGCTATTGTCACTACACTCGACCTCGCCGGGGCACCTTACGGACTCACCGTGAACTCCTTCACGTCGGTCTCGCTCGATCCACCGTTGGTGCTCTTTTGCCTGGATCGGGGTGCCCAGGCGCTGGCCGCGTTCGAGGCTAAGAATCCTTTTGTTATTAATATTTTAGACCAATCGCAGCGCGACCTTTCGCAGCGCTTCGCTTCGCGCCACCCGGACCGTTTCGCCGGAATCGACTACCTTACCGGCCGCACCGGCGCCCCCATCCTGCCCGGCTCTCTGGCGGTGCTCGAATGCCGCTCCCAAGGCGTGCTCGATGGCGGAGACCATCTCATTTTTCTAGGCCACGTCCTCGCGGTGGAAGCTCGCGAAGGCGAGCCGTTGCTGTATTTTGCAGGCAGCTATCGTCATCTGGGCACTTAGTTGGTTAGAATCGGGAGATGCCAACCACCCGCCGGGGCCTTTTCGCTCTCCTTCCGCCTTCCTGGTTCGCCTATACCCAGTTGTTGCAGGCTGCCGACTCCTCCACCGAAAACTATTGGAATCTGATCAAACGCGAGTTCCCGCTCGATGATTCCCTGCTCTACTTCAATGCCGCCAATGTCTGCCCGGCATCACGCCTGGTCCTCGACCGTTACCAGCACTTCCTGCGCGACTTCCACGCGAACCCTTCCTTCCAGAACCGCGAAAAATACGTCCCACTCGAGGATCGGCTGCGCGGCAAGATCGCCAAGCTACTGCGCGTTTCGGCCGATGAGATCGCCCTGACCCGAAACACGAGCGAGGGCTCGAACCTGGTGGTCCGCGGGCTCGACCTAAAGGCCGGCGATGAGGTGATTATCACCTCCCACAACCACCCCTCGAACAACGACTCCTGGAAGGTGCGCGCCCGGCGTGATGACCTCACCATCGTCCCCGTCGCGGTGACGGTGCCCGCGGTCTCCGCTACCGCTTTGGTCGACTCGATTCGCGCCGCCATCACCAGCCGCACGAAGGTGATCGCCATCACCCATGTCACCAGCACCACCGGCATTCGCTTCCCCGCCAAAGAGATCGCGGCGCTGGCGAAAGAGCGCGGCATCTGGATGCACCTCGATGGCGCGCAGAGCTTTGGCGCCATCGACGTCGATCTGGCGGACATCGGCTGCGACTCCTTCGCCGCCAGCGCCCACAAGTGGCCGATGGGTCCTCTCGAAGCCGGGTTGCTTTATGTAAAAGCCTCGCGCCACAAACAGCTTTGGCCCTCGATTGTGACCGCCGGTTGGAGCGACACGCTGGTCGGCGCCCGCAAGTTTGAGGTCTTCGGACAACGCGACGATGCCCGGCTGGTCTCCTTCGAAGCGGCCATCGACTTCCTGGCGCTGATGGAGATGACGAAAGTGGAGGCTCGCCTGGCCTTGATTACGGGAAGGCTGAAGCAGGAGTTCGCCAAGCTGCCGGGCGCCCAGGTGCGCACGAATCTCGAAGCGGGCCTTTCGGGCGGTGTCGTGAAAGTGGACTTCCCCAAACTGGACTTGAAGGCTGTCTACGACCGCCTTTGGAACGATCACAAAGTCGCTATTGCGCTCACGGCCGCGGGCGACTCACGGGGTCTGCGCTTCTCTCCCCACGTCTACAACACGATGGCGGAAGTCGACCGCGCGGTGGCGGCCGTGCGCCAGGTGGCCCGGGCCTGATCCACGGACACAATTTGATGGATCGCCTGTATCTTTCCTACTGGATGCGCGGCTACACGGAGCACAACATGCTCCGGCACTACGCCACGGCCTTACGCAAGTTCCCGTTCTCGCGCCTGTCGCCGTCGATGCAATTGCGCATCTTCGAAGATGAACTCGTGGAGCCGCCTGTCTTCGAGCATCTCTACGATGGCCCGGAGGACTTCGACCGGATGCTCGACGAAGCCAAACATCATCAGGCGCCCAACTATGGGTATGAACTCGAAGCCCAATGGGACCTCTGGCAATGGGTGAATCGGGAATGGCAGCTCGCGCCGGTTCGGGTTTCGCTATTTTGCTTCGGGCCCGCGTTTGACGCCTTGAACCGCGACCATCTGGAAGTCGACTTCGGCATCGAAGGGCACTTCCTGCCGCAACCAGCGGGGGCTGGCAATAGCTTGCCGATGGTGCAATCGAACATTCGCAGCCTGCTGAAGTTCGTGCAGGACCTCGACGGCTCATTGAATGCGGAGCGGCGTCAGCTTTGGTCGGAGTCCGGCGACAACTTCGCGGCGCGGCTCGAATCGGCGTTGGCGCTGACGCAATCCTGAGTGGCCAAAAGCCCGTTGATCGCGGCCTGGAGCATCTGGGGTAGAAATGGCTTGGGCAGAAAGCCAACCCGAGCCCCGGGCAGGAAGCCTTGGGGCTCGTAGGGA
>JBBQQS010000592.1:0-2914 GCA_038215525.1 Bryobacterales bacterium | reverse complement strand
GATGAGCTGGACGGCCCAGTCGTGAAGCTGCTGGAAATAGTCTGAGGCGTAGAAGAGACGGTCTTCCCAATCGAAGCCCAGCCAACGGACGTCTTCGATGATGGCGTCGACGTACTCGGTCTCTTCCTTCGAGGGATTGGTGTCATCGAAGCGCAGATTGCACTTACCGCCGAACTCCTGGGCCAAGCCGAAGTTGAGGCAGATGGACTTGGCGTGGCCGATATGCAGATAACCATTGGGTTCCGGAGGGAAGCGCGTATGGACGCGGCCGCCGTTCTTGCCGTCTTGCAAATCCTGCAGAATGATGTCACGAATGAAGTTCGAAGGCTTGGTGGGTTCAGCGCCCGCAAGCGGCGCGTCGGTTGGCATAAATCTTAGTATAGCCATTGGGTATAATTGGCCTCCATGCAAAGCACTGCTACTTCGGTTGCTGACTATCTGGCTGAACTCCCGGCGGACCGCAAGGTTGCCATCACCGCCCTACGAACCGTAATCCGCAAGAACCTTCCCAAAGGCTTGGTTGAACAAATGCAGTACGGCATGATCACCTATGTGGTGCCGCACAAGCGGTACCCGGCGGGCTACCACTGCAATCCCAAAGATCCGTTGCCCTTTGCCAGCCTGGCCTCGCAGAAGAACCATATGGCCCTGTATCTGATGACCGTGTACCAGTCGCCCGAGATGGCGGAGTGGCTGAAGGAGCAATTTGCCTCGGCGGGCAAGAAGCTCGACATGGGCAAGAGCTGCATCCGGTTCAAGAAGCTGGAGGCGCTGCCGTTGGACGTGATCGGCGAGGCGATGGCGCGGGTGTCGGTGGATGACTACATCGCAGCGTACGAGGCGGTGCTAGCCAAGCGGAAGTAGCTCGCGGAGGCGGCGGTCGCGGAGGTAGAGCCCGCCCCAGACCATGACGCCGAAGAGGACCGGCGCGGGCCAAGTGGGGTCGCCGATGCGGAGGTGGCTGGCGACGGCGCCGCCGAGGTAACCGGTCATCAAAATGGCGCCCAGGACGGCGGTGCGAGGGTAGAGATACGTCGCGGCGCAGAGCAGTTCGAGGACGCCGATGGTGGGCACGAGCGAGTCGGGATAGCCGAGTTTGCGCGTGCCTTCGAGGACGAAGCCGGCCATGCGGAAGGCATTTACGGCTCCGGAGAGCAACATGAGGATGGGGAGGGCGGAGAGGCCGTAGCCGGCCCAATGCAGTTTCTTTTCCATGCCCCGTGAGCATACCCTATGCGCGGTCCACGCGCGCGGCATAGCTGCCGGGTTTGGCGAAGTGGAGATGGATGTAGGCGGCATCGGGGTTTTTGGGAAAAGGCCTTCGACCAGTTGCAAAGGTGAATCGGCGTGCCCTTGATGTACTCCACAGTGCCGGTGTTCTCAACTTCCGGATAACCCGTAAAACTAGCATCTATCCGTTCCAACGCTAACTTGGGTGCGATACAATCGGGGAAACACCATGCTGCTCTGCCAGAAGCGAGCAACTCGCTTACAACAAGATTCAGTCGATGATCGGCAAAGGCGGCATGGGCGGGGTCTACAGCGCGATCGATACTCAGTTGAAACGCGACGTGGCGCTCAAAACTCGGCCCGCTTCCTTGCTGGCAGCCTTTCCAACTTCAAAGCGACGACGAAATCCACCTGCGAGCTGCATTTTGGTAAGTAAGAGCACAGAATCACAGGTCTGGATCTCACCCCCCCCAAGCTCGATCGGCCGGATGGGGATGCTATTCCGGCAGGTAATTGCGGGTTAAGTATCGGTGCTGGATCCTCTCTTCGTCGGCTGCGCGGTGGACCGCCGGTTCGTAACGCCGCTTGCGGTTATGATCCGTTCTCTCCTTATGAACCGCAATCCGGAACGGCCCATTAAGTTTTACCTTTTCGCTCTGGATCTGCAGATTCCCGACCGCGAACGCCTGGAAGCCACGGCAACCGGTGAAGGAGTGTCCATCGTATGGGTGCACACCGACCACGCGCGGCTGCAAGGCCTGCCGAGCGCCCCTAGCTTGTCCCTCTATTATCGCCTCTTGGTTGGCAATGCATTACCGGAGTCCATATCGAAGGTGATCTGGCTCGACGCCGATCTTCTCATTCTGCGGGATCTTGGCGATCTCTGGAACGTGGACATGGGTGATAACGCCGTGCTCGCGGTGCAAGACATGGCAATTCCGTATGTGTCTTGCGCATTAGGCCTCGGCGAATGGCGAGCGCTGGGGCTCCCGGCGGACGCGCCCTACTTCAATTCGGGGGTCCTCGTGATCAACCTGAACATTTGGCGCCGGGAGGATATGGGTGCAAGAGCCATTCGCTACCTCCGCTCTCGGAAACGCAACGTCGCATTGTTCGATCAGGAGGCACTGAATGTCATCGTCAGCGGCCGTTGGGGGGCGTTGGACCCTCGCTGGAACATAATCGCAAGCTTAACTGGGCGTCGCTTTCAGCGAAATCCCCATCTGTCCGCGGAAGTGGACTGTCAACTCCAAGAAGACCCCTGGATTCTCCACTTCGCTGGGTACTGGAAACCGTGGATTTTGCCGCGTGGCCGGCATCCTTACGATCTCTATTTTCACTATCTGGACCAGACGGCATGGTCCGGTTGGCGCCCCCCGGCTTCGCTCCCCAGTGGACTCCGTGCTTTTTACCACGACCATTTGCGGGAGACTTTATATCCCGTGGAGACTCTGTACTCAGCGATTCGATTCCGGCGGTTCCCCGAGTATCTTCGCGAAATCCACACGAGAAACTTTGGCGGCTCTCAATGACAAGAAAGATCGGCATTTACAACCTCTGGATCAACGGCGGCGGTGGGGGAGAGAAGAAGACGTGAGCGCTCGCCGAGCACTTCAGCCGCAGAGCTGACGTGTGGCTAATCACAGGAGAAGAGCCGAGTAAAGCAGAGCTCGAATCCTACTTT
>JBBQQS010000591.1:0-2934 GCA_038215525.1 Bryobacterales bacterium | reverse complement strand
TTCCCGGTTAAGGATACACCACTTCTTCATCTTGTATCATCTACGAATCCTAATTTAGCAAGATGGTTTACGACATTTTTGCTGAATGTATTTCAGAACAGGAACGACCCATTAACCGCGCGCGTCGCGGACGGCGGTTAGTTGAGGCCTCCGCGGCAAAGTGCCCGGAAAAAAGCGTGTGACCGGAAAAGTGTCTGACCCCGCAAATTCGGGGCCACCACCACTTACGACTTCATCGGCCAGTAAGAAAGTCAACCACCGATTGGCCGGCCGGGTTACGCGTGAGCCGCCCGGCCACCTCGGCCCATTCCCGGGGCGTTGTTCGGTGTTCGCCATCCAGGGAGTTGGGGTCGGCGCCGGCTCCCAGTAGCAACTCCACCATCGGCAGATCGCCATTCCAGGCGGCGCAATGGAGGGCGGTCTGGTAGGACCGGTCCGCGGCCCGCGCATTGGCATTGGCGCCCTTTTGGAAGAGCCACGCGGCGAGGTCCCGGTGCCGATGCTCGACGGCGGCCAGCAGGACGGCATCGGTCGGCTCGGCGTCAATCAGCCGGGCTTGGTCACCCAAACGGGCGTAATCTTCCGGGGCGGCCACGGCGCCTTTGGCGATCAGGTCGCGGAGCAGATGCGGGTCACCCAGTTTGCTGATGGCCATCATGGGCTTTAGGCATCTTCCGCAATTCCCGACAGTACGACTGGAGACCGAATGGGGGAATTCCGCCACTCAGGATAGATGGCCACCCATCGCTTCAATCGTCATGCGCAGCCCGGTAGGCCAGACGACAGCGCCGGCGCTTCGGGCGGGCGAAGCTAAGGATAGATCTTGCGCTGTTCCCGCAACATGGCCGCAAAGCGCTCGAGGTTCCGGGCGCGCGTTGCGGGCTGCTTAGCGGTTTGGAGCCGGAAGAGAATGGCGTAGCGGTTCAGGGCGTTTAGCGTGACGAAGAAAGCCTTGGCGTGGGGATCGGCTTCGAGGGCGGCGGCGAGGTCCGGGGGGACGGTAGCGGTGCGGGCCGAATCGTAGGCGGCTTCCCATCGGCCGTCGGCTTGCGCGCGTTCCACTTCCAACAGGCCAGCCGGCTGCATGCGCCCCTGAGCGATTAGCCCGGCGACGCGCCCGCGGTTGATTTTGGACCAAATGCTTCGCTTGGCGCGGGGCCCGTAGCGGACGAGGTAGGTTTGGCTGTCGCGGGGCCGGATTTGGCCGTCGATCCAGCCGTAGCAGATGGCGATTTCGACGGCTTCGGTGGGGGTGACCGAGGCGAGGCCCGAGTCTTTTTTAGCGAATTGCAGCCAAATGCCGGGGCCAAGCGCATGGTTGCGCCGAAGCCAGGTTTCAAAGCTTTTCGCCGAAGGGAAAGGGAGTTCGGGGAGCGGGGGCTTGGGAATGGCCATCGGTACTATTTTAATCCGGGTCTCAAGGATGTACACTCAGGGCCGATATGCCTTTCGTGGAAAGACGAGCGTTCCCCCGCCAACCGATTGACCATCTGACTGTCCTGCGCTTGCGGGACGAAACGGCGATTGCCGCCCGCATTGTGGAAGTGTCCGCGCGGGGTGCCCGCGTCGAACTCGACCGCCGATTGCCCGAGGGCACCTACGTGCGCCTCACCCTACAGGAGCAGATCGTCTTCGGCCACGTGTGTTACTGCGTGCCCTGCCAGAATAACGAGTTCGCTTTGGGGATTGAACTTGCCGAGACTCTGGATAGCATGGAGGATTTGGCGAAGCTCAGCCGGCATTTGGCCGTGAGCGAAGGCGCAGGACCCCAAAATGCGGGCTTACAGCCGAATGGCGCGAATGCTGTAGTCGAGAGCGCCAAAGAACCGCTGCCGAAAAGTCTCGGGTAAACCGGCGAGCTCCGGAAACTCGTTCGCGGCAGTGCCTAAGCGCTCCACCGTGATTTCGGTAAAGCCGGCTTCGGCCAAGTAGAACTCCATGAGCGCTGGTGGCACGGGACGCACGTGCGTGGGGTCCAGGTAGAAGTGAGTGGCGAAGATCGCCAGGCATTCCGGATTCGGCGTCTCAAAGACGATGGGCGCTCCGGGTTTGAGCTTGGCCGCGCAGATGCGAATCAACTCGGGCAACTTAGCGGGCGGCAAGTGCTCAATCACCTGGGCGCAGAAGATGCCACCTAAAGACTGGTCAGCCAGGCCGGGCAAGTAAGTGAAGAAATCCTGCAATTCGGCACGCAGACCTTCTGCTTCGCAGAGGGCGATGTTCTCGGGCGTCAGGTCGAGCCCGCGGGCTTCGACGCCTTGGTCGCGTAAAAGCTTCAGAAACTCGCCGCGGCCGCAGCCGAGATCGAGCACGGGGCCGGCTGCTTTGAAGTGCGGCAGATAGCGGGCAAAGTGGGCACGGATCTTGGGCTCCGGACCGCGGAACTTGTGGGCGAAAGTGAACCAATCGATGGCGGGCTCACTGGCGGCGGCACTTACCGTTGCGACGACGGGGCGCTGCCGCAGTAAGCGCAGTTCCTGATGAATTAAGGATTCCGAGCCGCGGCGGAGGTCGTCGCGCATTTGGTTGAGGTCCGCCGAGAGGCGTTGCTGTAAGACGCTGGTGGCCCGGTCGAGCGCGCCTAAGTAGTCAGTGTGCTGGGTTTGCACTTTGTCGCGGAAGTCGCCCTCGGCGAGTAACAGGCGTTGTTGGTTGGCGAGTTGTAAGTCGGCCAGGCCGCGCATAAACTGTGCTTCGTTGATGGTCAACTTGCGCTCCCACTCCTGCCGCCATTGGCTCCAGTGGCTGCGGATGTCGCGGAGCTCCTGGGCTTCCTGATGTAACTCGGAAATGGGCAGGCGGGCGATGCGATTGGCTAACTCGGCGTGGGTGCGATTGCTCTCGTTCAGGGCTTCGAGAATCGCCTCCATGCATTGAACGGTGGCGCGATTGAATTCGATCTGGTCGCGCACGAACCAACTGAGGCTGCGGGCG
>JBBQQS010000590.1:0-2953 GCA_038215525.1 Bryobacterales bacterium | reverse complement strand
TGGGTGGTGGCGATGGCGAAGGAGCGTTCGTCTAGGGTGCGGATGGCCATTTGGCGGGCGGCCGGTACGCGGACGATGCGCGGCTGGGCGGTGAGGTTGGCGACCATGGTCCGGCGGCGGGTGCCTTGGGCGAGTTGCAGGCCGATGGCGGCCAACGGCGCGTCGGTGACGAGTTGCCGGTAGTTACCGCCGGCGAATTCGGCGAGGTCAGCGAAGAGGTGGAACATGGGAAAGACCATGCCGGGGGTGGTGCGGAAGAGGTCGGGCAGGGGGGAGGCGCCGGGCATTAGCAGGCCGCCCCAGCCATGGGTTTCGTAATAGGTGACGCTGGCGGCGCCGGCTTCGCTGAGGTACTTGAGGCTGCCGAGGGTCCAGGCGGCGGCGAAGAGTGAGGGTTGGCGATGGTCGATGCGGGCGGGTAGTTTGCCGGGTGCTGGCGGTGGCTCGGGTCCGCGTTGTTGGGGATTGAAGCGCGGCTTCAGGGTCACCGGCGTGACGGCGATCGGCTTCGTGCCGCAAAACTGGCGCGCCGAGCGGACGGTATCGCCTTGGGGCGCGAGGTTCTCGACGAGGCTGGCGTTATCGAAGGCGTGCACTTGCGGATTGAGCGAATAGCAGACGGCATCGAGCGTGGTGAGCGTGGGCCGTTCGCGGTTGAGCTCGGTGAAGTATTGGTTGGTGCCGGAAGTGATGTTACCGGTGAGGTGGCGGCGGGCGCGGGCCAACGTGGCGGGCTTGGTGGCCGTTTCACCGGCGCGGAAGATGAGCCAGCGGGCGACAGGGAGCTTTTCCTGGGCGATGGCTTTCAGGTCTTCTTCGGCGGCGTCGCTGAGCATCAGGGCGACTTCGAGCTGAGTGTTCAGGGCTGCGGCTTCGGCTTTCGCACGGGTGAGCAGCGTGCGCCATTGGGGCTTTTGGAAGTCGAGGTCGACGCGGAGGTGCGCGGGCTTGAGCGTGGTGAGGATGGCGGTCTCGCGGGCTGAAAGCGGGCGTTCGGCGGCGGCGAGTCCGAAGCCGATTGAGGGCAGCTTGCCGGTGCCCGGGCCGGCGGTGAGTTCCACCACTGAGCGGGCGCGGGCCTTGGTGGGCGGGCCCTTGGGCGTCACCTTCACGATCACCGATTGCTCGACGCGGGTGCCTTGCTTCACTTCGACGGGGTAGGGCAGGGCAAGCGGCGTGCAGTAGGTTTTGTAATTGCCATCGGTCCAATTGCGATGGTCTTCCATCTCGAAGGTATCGCCGGCGAAGCGGACCTCGACGTCGCTGCCGTCGGGCAAGCGATGGGAGATGGCGCGCAAGTTCAAAAGCGGCTGGTTGGGCGCGATGAGGGCGGGGAATTGGCCATTGACGATGGTGCCATCGGGCTGTTCGGCGCGGCAAGGCTGGCCGGCGCACTCGGCCAGCGGATGCAGGACGCAGAAGCCGATGCGGTTGCGCTCGAAGGTGCTGCCGGCTTGGCCCTGGAAGTCGAAGCGCAGGGTGCCGGTGGCCTCGCCGGTTACCGTACCGTGCCAGGCGAAGTCGATGTCGCGCTCCTGGCAGCGGACGTCGAAGTCGAGCCGGAAGCCATCGGGCGAGGTGGTGGTTTTGAGGTTCGAGACTTTGGGCGCGACGGTGCCCCAACTTTTGTCGCGCACGGCGGCGTAGATGCCGCGGAGCACTTCGTGTTCGCCGAAGCGGATGTAGCGGACGAGGGCGAGGCCGGGCTCGAAGATCAGTGTGAGCGGGCCGGCTTGGAGTTCGAGTGGGGCAGGGGGGAGTTCGGCGAGTCCGGTGAGGGGGATGGGGTTCTGGGCCTGGAGGGCGAAGGGAAGGGCGAGGAGTTCACGGCGACGGAGCAGCATGCGTCTAGTTGTATCACCACAGATAGTCCTTCGCCTCGGGACGACGCTCGTGGCCGTCGAGGACGTGGACGACGCGGACCTTCTTGAGCTTCGTTGGATTCAGCTGGCCGATGGGGAGGTAGATCAGCTTGCGACCGAGTTGGGCGGCGATGGAGCGGAAGACGGTGCGGGGCGGCTTGGCGGCGACGTAGACGACGTGGCGGTCCTGGGAGTAGTCGAGGGCGGCCATTAAGAGGCGTTCGCTTTTAGTTTCGGCGAAGTCGTAGTCGGGGTCGGCCCAGACGTCGAACATGCGGCCTGCGGGGAGGGTCATCAGGAAGCCGCCGTATTCAGCGCGGCCGATGCCGGGGCCCACCATGTGCTCGAAGGGATGGGTGGCATAGAAGGCCATGTCGCTTTCGTTCTGGTGCTCGCCGAGCCAGGTGGTCATGTAGTTGTAGCGGCTTTCGAGGTCCTCGTCGAAGATGACGACGACCGCGCCGACGTCGCCCGAGGAGCGGCGGGTTTCGCGGACGTAGAGCTTTTTTTCGTGCCAGTGGCGAATGGTCTCGCGGAGGTCGATGCCGTCCATCAGGCTGCTGGTGAAGGGGACGACGCGTTCGGTCTCGTCAGCCAACATGCGCTTGGCCTTGGCTTTGAGGAAGCGACCGTACGTTTCAATGACGAGGTCCTCGGGCGGGTAGGAGCAGATGGAGTCGCCATTGAGCTGCTTGGCCCACTCGCCGGGCGCGCCTTCCTTTTTGCGCATCTTCAAATTGGCGGGCTTCATCCGCTGCTTCTTGCGGGGCAAGCGACGGCGCAGGCGGACCTTGCGGGTGTTGATCCAGATCTCGCTGGCCGAGAGGTTCACGACCTCGATCCCGTCAGCCTCGGCTTGGGGCGGATACTGGTTGGCCATGTTCCAGACCTCCCAGCCGTAGTTGTCGTCGACGATGGAGCGCGCGGCGACGGTGAGCTCATAAAGGCTCGCGACCAGATAGCCGCTGACGGCGGCGAGGTTGCGGGTGTAGCGGGCCAGGTAGCGGCGATGCCAGTGCTCCACCTTGTCGCCGGTGTTGGTGGCATAGGTCTTCTGGGCGTCGCGAAAGAGGCCTAGCTGTATTGTGCCG
>JBBQQS010000589.1:0-2972 GCA_038215525.1 Bryobacterales bacterium | reverse complement strand
TCTTTCCGTTTTACGAACTTTGCTCTAGAAAATGTACTTGAGCAAGAAGCGGCCGGCGAAGCCGGGGTTGAACAAGTCCGCCTGCTTGAACAACGGCGAGAGCGCAAGGCCCTTGGCGTTGTCCGGCGTCTGGGAGATGAGCTTGTTAAAGTCATAGCCCTTAGCCAAGTCGGTGTTGCTGAGGTCGATTTCAGCGCTGGCGATCGCGCGGTTGAGCTGCGTCCAGACGCCGCGAGTCGTCTTCTGATTTAAGAGATTGTTGGCGTTGAATTCGACGCGGATCTTCCGGAACTCGCCCATCTTGAACTCGTGGCCGATCACGAGATCGGTGTAGTTCAGGAAGGGAGTGCGGCCGAGGTCGCCGCGGCCATTGACGAACGGTTGCGTGCCGTTGATAGTGTTCACCAGGGTGGTGAGCGGGGTGCCGGAAGCGGCGTAGAAGAAGGCGCCCACGTCGGTGGACATCTTGCTGCCCCAGTTGAGCGTCTTCGAGCCATACAACTTGATGGCATGCGGACGATCCGTGGCGAGACGGCCCTGGGGATTCAGGCCGCCCTTGGAATCCCAAAGCAACTCGTCGATATCCCAGGCGCGGCCAGCGTTGCCGCCGGGGCGGGAGACCTGCCCTAATGCCTCCTGGGCGGGACCGTAGAGACCGCCGCCGTCCGCGCCGGAGCGGATTTCGTCGGAGTTGGCCAAGCCAGCGTAATTGCCGTAGAGGCGGCTGTTGACGTAGCTCGCCGAACCGAACCAGGAACCATAGCGCTTGGTGAGTTGGAACTCGGCGGCGTCATAGGTCCGCGAGGCTTTGGGCGTGGGGAAAGGCTTGGTTAAGCCGGAGGTGGGCGTCTGGAGGGCACCGCCTTCGCCGGGGTTGGCGTAATAGTACTCTTCATTGCCATTCACGAGCACACCGAGGTCCTCGATAGTGCGGAGGAGTTTGTTGCGCACGTAGGAGGCGCGGAAGACCATCTGCGAGCCCAGGCGGAACTCGGTGCCGAGGTTAATGTTGTCCGTACCCATCGGCTTAATCTGCGGATCGATGGTGTTGAAACCGGGCACGCGCCGGTCGCGGAAAGCGGCCGGATTGGCGGGGTTCCAGAGCGGAGCGCCGGGCCGGTTGGTGCTGTTGAGCGAAAACACGTTAGTGGTTTCGAGGCCGTAGTAACGCACGCGCCAGTAATCGCCACCGAAGGTGCCGCGAGCGAGCTCATACTTCACCCAATCGTAGTAGCGTCCCCAGCTGCCGTAGACCTTCAGGCGGCCATCGCCAAAGACGTCAAACGAAGCACCGAGGCGAGGGGCGAATTTGTCTTTCCAGCCGAACTTGAAGGCCGTATCCTGAACGCTCCTTTGGAACGACGGAACCGTCTCGTTCTCCCAGCGGAAGCCCAGGTTCAAGGTGAGGCGCGGATGGATGCGCCAGTTGTCCTGCAGGTACATGCTGCCCAGGTTGGCGCCTGTGGTGCCGCCCGTGCCGAACTCGTGATACTCGTAATAGCCATAAGTTCCGCGGGCATTGCGAGGCGTGCCAGGAACGAGCGAGTTGAATGCGCGATCCCAGAAGATGTTGAGGTAGCCACCGGTGGGGTAGCCCGTCAACACGCGGTTCACAATCTTCTGGGTGCCGATGCCGGCCTTGAAGTCGTGGGTGCCGCCCAGGCGGAAGAACTTGCCGAAGTCGCCCTGCACGTAGGTGCGAGTGGCCGTGTCGTTAAACGACTGCAGAATACGCGGCGTATTGTTAAATCCGGTGCCACCGGCCAAGGCAGCGGGAATCTGGTTCTGGAACGACAGGCCGAGACCCGAGACGCTATAGTTCACTGGGGTGACGTTGGGCAAGCCGGTGTCCTTGTAGTTATCCCAGAAACGGCCGGCTTTCACGGCGAACAGGGTCGTCGGCGTCGCCATCCAGGTGAGGTCTATGCCGTAATTCGTTTTGGGCGCGAAGTAACCGATGCCCTTGTTTACTTGCGCCGCAGCCAGCGACGTCGTGTTGCAGTTTGCGCACTCACCGTTGTAGCCTGGCAGACGGCCAGTGCTCGCCGTAGGCGTCCATAGGAAGAAGGCGTTGCCGCGCAAATTCTTGGTGATGTCGAAAGAGAGCTTTTCGAAGGCCAGGTTGGTGAGCGACTTCTGGTTAATGGAGTCCGTGGCCCCATTAGCGAACTTGTAGTCGTTGGTGCGGCGGCCAAAGCGCGGCGACGCGGCGCTGAAGAAGTACACCCGGTTCTTGATCAGATAACCGCCCAGCGTGTAGCCGACCTCGTTGATGTTGTTCTTCTGCTTCACATCCTGGTGATACTTGGTGGTGCGCTGATCGGAGGGGCTCAACAAAAGGCGCTGCACGGGGGAGGCGTTCAGGCTGTTGCCTGCCAAATAGTAGTGGATGTCGCCGTGGAAGGAGTTGCCACCCGACTTCGAGATCGCGCTGATCACGCCGCCCATCGCGCCGCCGAACTCAGCCGAAATGCCACCGGTCTTGATCTGCACTTCCTGCAAGATTTCAAAAGCCGCGTCCTGACGGGATTGGCCGTTGATGAGACTGGTGGTGGAGATGCCGTCGATGGTGAAGTTGTTCTCCGCGCCTCTGGCACCGTTCACCTGGATGCCGCCTTCGATCGCGCCCGAGTTTACCGATGTGGAGAGCACGGCCAGATTCTGGAAGCTGCGCGCCTTTGGCAGCCGGTCGAATTCCGCGGCCGTGATGTTGTTCGCCATCGTCGTGTTGGTGGTATCGATGAGCGGGGCCGCATCGCTGATCACAACGGTCTGCTCGGAACTGGAGACGGTCATGGCGCCATTCACCCGCAGCGTCTTACCCACCAGGAGGTTCACTTCGGGAACTTCCAGTGGGGAGAAGCCTTTCACGTCGAATCGGACCTTGTAACTGCCCGGATCGAGGTTACGCACGATATATTGGCCGCTGCCGTCGGTGGTGGTGTCGATGACACGCGCGGTCGCCTTATTGG
>JBBQQS010000588.1:0-2997 GCA_038215525.1 Bryobacterales bacterium | reverse complement strand
GAGATCGACCATGATCTGCCGGCTTTTACCGCCGTAGGGCAGGGGAACGCTGGCACCCTGCACGGTGGCGAGGCCGATGCGCAACTGCGTATTGGCCAGATCATAGACTTGTTGCTCGTTCAGGGTCTTACTGCTCAAGGCCAACTGCAGGATTGGCACGGTGGCGGCGTTGTAGCGGAGGATGAAAGGGGGAAAGATGCCGGGCGGCAGGACGCGCGTGATGGTACCGGTGATGGCCGTCAACTGCGCGATCGCCATGTCGATCTTTACGGTGGGATGGAAGTAGACGCGGATGACACCGTAGCCGGGCATTGATTGCGATTCGATATGTTCGACGTCGTTCACCGTGGTGGTGATGGCGCGCTCCGTGCTGGTGACGATCCGCTTTTCTACCTCTTCGGGCGCCATGCCGGCATAGGCCCAAATGACACTGGCCACTGGGAGGTCGATTTCCGGGAAGATGTCGGTGGGCATCGAATAGATGGAGAGGCCGCCCAGGATCGAAATGAGCAAGGCCATCACCACGAAGGTGTAAGGGCGGTTGAGTGCGAGCTTAACGATCCACATGTAAGGTTGATGGCCAGGGGCCCTCAGAACAGGGAGGGAAACTTAGAGTTTAGCGCGCTTCGGTTGTATGATGACGAAACCCCTATGACTACTCGTCGGCATTTTCTTCAGCTCACCGCCGCCGCGAGCGCTGCCGCACCCAAGGGCCGGCCGAACATCGTCGTCTTTATGACCGATGACCACGGCGCCTGGGCTTCGAGCGTCTACGGCTGCCGGGAGATGAAAACTCCCAATTTGCAGCGGCTCGCCGATACGGGCACCAAGTTTTCGCGCGCCTACGCCGCGACGCCGGTCTGCTCGCCCAGCCGGCTGACGTACCTGACGGGCGTGCTGCCTTCGCGTCATCACGTGCAGGATTGGCTGACTCCGGAAGACAGCGCCGGCGCCACCGCGCGCCATTGGGTGGCCGGGCTCACGTCTTACTCGAGCTTGCTGGCCAAGAGCGGCTACACCTGCGGCCTCACCGGAAAGTGGCATATGGGTCACGACGAGATCGCGCAAGAGGGCTTTACTTACTGGGCGACCGTGCCTGGGGGCGGTGGCACCTTCCAGGACGCTGAGTTCGTCCGCAACGGCGAACGGGTGCGCAAGCCCGGCTTCAAAGAGGATGCCATCGGCGACTTTGCGCTCGAGTTTCTCGCCGGCCAGCGCGCCAAGCCCGGGCCCTTCTTCCTGCTGGTGCCCTTCTACGCGCCGCACACGCCCTACGACTTTCAACCGACCGAGGACCGCGCGCCTTACGCCGGCAGCGACTTCGGCTGCTTTCCGCGCGAACCCGCCCACCCTTGGGCCAATCGCGGCCTGCTGCGCCATCAGAACGACAAGCGGAGTATGGAGGCCTATTCGGCTTTGGTGACGGGCATGGATCGCAACGTCGGCCGCGTGCTCGCCTACCTCGATCGCGAAGGTTTGCGCGAAAACACCACCGTCATCTTCACGGCCGATCAGGGGTACAACACCGGCCACCATGGCTTTTGGGGGAAGGGCAATGGCACGTGGCCGTTCAATCTTTATGAAGAGTCGGTGCGGGTGCCGCTGATTTGGAATCATCCGGGTAGAATTGCGGCCGGCCAAACGCTAGACCCCATGCTGTCGTCCTATGATTTCTTCCCCACTTTGCTCGACTGGGCGGGCGTGAAGGCCCCAGCGGCGTCGGCCGAGCGGGTCGGCCGGAGCTACGCCGGCTTCCTGCGGGGCAAGAAGCTGTCTGCTTGGCCGGACCGGGTCTTCTTCGAGTACTCGATGGTGCGCGGACTGCGGACGGCGAACCTGAAGCTGGTATTGCGCACGCCAGAATTTCCCAGTGAATTGTATGACTTAGAAGCCGATCCGCAAGAAAAACATAATCTTTGGGATGACCCGGCGCATGCTCAACAAAAGGCTGAGCTTTCGCGCAAAGTGGAGGCGTTTTTTGCGAAGTCCGGCGCGCCCTCCTTGGCCGACTGGAAGCGCGAGGTTAAGCAAAAGCTCACCGTCTACCAGCGGGCGCCGTAAATGGACTGCACGCCCCGGGACATTCCGGCGTCAGTCTTCGTGTGCGGGTTTGGTTCGTTTTTCTTTTCATCGCTTTAGCCGGCTGGGCCGAGACGCCCCAGCAGCTTTACAAACAGGCGAAAAAGGCCGAAAAGAATGGAGACATCCTGCGCGCCTACGCCCTCTACACCCAAGCCTCCTTCCTGGACCCCAAGAACCCTGAATACGAGGGGCGCAGCATGGCGCTGCGTGGGACCGCGCTCGGCGACGCGAAAGTGGACCTGGCGCCTGGTCTTGCTGGCATGGCGCCCGACGTCACCGGGGCGAAAATCTCCGAAGAAGACCTCGCCCTAATGAAGCGGCTGACGATGCCGGCCGAGATCAAGGGCTCGCCTACGAAGCAGGACTTTGCCCTGAAGGGCACGGCCCGCGAACTCTTCGAGAAAGTCACCAAGGCCTATGGACTCGACGTGGTCTTTGACGGCGACTATGACACGCCCGCGGGCGGAGCGCCGGCGGACCGGGCATATACGTTTACTCTCAGCCAGGCCACTTGGCAGGAAGCGCTGCATGTCCTGCAGGTGATCACCAATTCATTCCTCGCCCCGCTGAGCGATAAGCTGCTGATGGTGGTGCGCGACACGCCACAAAAGCGCACCGAGCAGGAGCCGAACATCGCCGTGATGGTGCCGATTCCGGAAGGCTTGGCCGATGCGGTGGAGTTGGCGCGCTCTATCCAGCAGGTGATGGAGCTACAAAAGTTCGCGGTCGATACGACGCGCAAGACGGTGTACATGCGCGGGCCGATGTCGAAGGTGAAGCCCGCCATCATACTCTTCAACCAACTTGCCGAGCGGCGCGGGCAGGTGGTGATTGAGGTGGAGTTGTACGAGGCGCTGGCGGGCTCGACGCTCGACTACGGCATCGGCTTGCCCACGGCCAGCAAACTGCTGAGCC
>JBBQQS010000587.1:0-2997 GCA_038215525.1 Bryobacterales bacterium | reverse complement strand
GCGTCAAGGAGTTAGTACGCTTAATCGCGAGCTCTTCGGTTTACCAACTGTCGAGCCGCTACGAGGGCGAATGGAAGACCGATTACGCGCGTTACTTTGCCCGTCATAATCCGAGCCGGCTGTCCGCCGAAGAGGTTTACGACTCCTTAGTGACGGCCACTCGCACCGAGACCTTCCTCAGTATATTTGGCGCGGATCGACCGGTGCGCTATGCAAATCAACTGCCGGACCCAGCGGAGCCTTCCGGCGATCCGCAGGTGGCCAATTTACTCATCCAATTCGGGCGCGGCGACTGGGTGACGCGTCCGGCGTCGAACGGCCCCACCTTACTGGGCCTGCTCTATTCGATGAACGATGGCTTTGTTGTGTCGCGCACGCTGGCCAGCACCGGCAATGGCATTTTGCCGAGTAACCGGGTGTTGTTCATCGATGCCCGCGCGGGTTCGGACGAAGATGCCATCACCCAGATGTTTCTAGCGACGCTTTCCCGTTATCCCGCGGGGGAGGAAACGGCGGCCACCTTGGCCCGGCGCAAAGGCCGACGGGAAGAGTGGCTGAGCGACTTACAGTGGGCGTTAATCAACAAGCTCGATTTCCTTTTTAACTACTAAGATATGAAGCAACCGCCACCAGTCTGTTCCGGGCACGCGAAAGTAACTCGCCGGCACTTACTGTTCGGCAGCGCCTTTGCGGGCGCCGGCGCGCGGCTGATGGCGGCGCATCCGGATGCCGAAGTTACCGGTACCGGCGCCAAGCTGCGCAATACGGCGCGGGCTTGTATTTTCATCAACCTCGACGGCGGACCCAGTCATATGGATATGTTCAATCCTCTGGATGGCCCCTGGAATCCGCCGGATGCCGATATTCGCAGCTACGCGAACGGGGTGCGGCTGTCGAATCGTTTCTTTCCCAACTTGTCGAAATTGACCGACGATATGCTGATGTTAAGGTCGATGGCTACCTGGGAGAACTCCCATGAGCGCGGCCAATACTATATCCAGACTACGCACTCCCAGAATCCGGCCTTCGCGAGCGAAACGCCGCACATTGGCGCCGTAATTGCGCGGGAGCGCGGCCGGGAAGGGGCGGAAGGAATCGTGCCGCCGTTTCTCTCCTTCAATAACACCAACTTACAAGGCGCTGCCTTCCTGGGCGGGCGGTATCAGCCCTTGATGGCGCCGCTATCGAACTCCGGCATTCCGACCTTAGTGCACAATCACTTCGGCCCGCCGGCGAATAGCCAGGCGCGTTTTGAGCAACGCTTCGAGTTACTCGAGACGCTGGACGCACCGTTGCGCCGCTCGCCGTACAACCTGGACATGGCGGACTATGCGAGCTTCTACGCCCAGGCGCGGAACATGATGTACAACGACCGGGTGGGCCGCATCTTCCAATTCTCGAGCGAGGAAGAGCAACGCTACGGCACGGGCAATTTCGGGCGAGCGCTGATCGTGGCTCGCAACGCCGTGCGCGCCAACAATGGCGCCACGTTCATCAACGTCACCATGACCGGATGGGACATGCACGACAACATGTTCAACCCCCAAAACCAGTTCAACTTCTATCGCCTGTCCAACGAAATGGACCAGGGCGTGGGCGCGCTGGTGAACGACCTGAAAGCCTCCGGCGACCTGGCCCAAACCATGATCGTGATTATGGGTGAATTCGGCCGGACGCCCGGCAACCTGACGCCGCGCGGCGGGCGTGACCATCACCGTGACGCCATGTGCGCGGCGATCATCGGCGGCGGGGCCAAGGGCGGGCGCGCCATCGGCAGTACCGATAGAAACGGCGACCAGATTACCGACCCCGGTTGGAGCGCCAACCGGCCGGTCTATCCCGAGGATCTGGCTGCGACCATCTACTCGGCCCTCGGTGTCGACTACACGCGCGTATTGCTCGACGCTCCCTCCGGGCGGCGATTCCTGCTCATCCCCGGCGCGGCGGAAGGGCAGTATCGGCCGGTGGAAGAGGTTTGGGGCTGATACGACTCGCGCTACTGCTGGGGCTCGGCGTGACGGCCCTTTTCGGGCAGGACTCGCTGCGGATTGTGGCCGACGAGAACACGGTGCTGGTTGGCGGTACGCTGGCTCTGCGGGTGTTGCTGCGCGACGGCGAGGGAATACCGCGCCCCACGAGCGCGGTCACCTGGAGCGTGAACAACGCGGCGATCGCCACTATTTCCGACACCGGCGAACTGCGGCCCGTGACGCTGGGCATCGTCCGCATTACGGCCCGCACGGGTGGGTTGGCGGCGGAGGTGCCGATCCAGTCTCTGCCCCGCGACGTGCGGCTTGTGCCGGCGACGGCGACGCTCACCGTGGGCGTCACGCAGCAGTTCCGGGCCGAGGCGCTCGACACCAATGGCGCCGTCATCCCGAACGTCGACTGGACCTGGCAAGCCAACGACCGCAATGGCAACAGCAGTGGCGCGATCTCGGTGAGCAACACGGGGCTGGTGACCACCAGAGGCGATGGCGGCGCACTAGTGCGGGCCACCTACCGGTATAACGAGCAACTCACCGGCTTGCAGCGCGACTGGGTACTGACGGCCCCGGTGGACGTGGTGGTTCCGGCGCGTTATCAAGTGAACCGGCTGCTGAATAGCCGGGAGGGGTTACCGACTTCGTTCGAACTACGCTCCCGCTCGTCGATGCTTTGGGGCACCGAGGACGGCCAGCTCTTTTTCAATGCTAACCTCGACGGCACGGCCAACGGGCTTCTGAACTGGAACAACGGCGTCTGGCGCATGGTGTCGGCCGGCGGCCAGCCGCGGTTCGTCAGCGGCAGCCTGGCCTCCGAATTTCGCACCCATTCGATTCTCCCGAATGGACAAATCCTCACCTGGGAAGATACGCGGGGCAACGGCACCCAGCTGAGCCGTGGCGACGTGAACGGCTTGCGGCCCTTCCTGACGGAGAACGCGCCGATGGCCGGCACGGAAGGCACCTCCGGCATCCAGATTACGCGCAACTCGACGTCGTCCGGCGGCTGGGT
>JBBQQS010000586.1:0-3017 GCA_038215525.1 Bryobacterales bacterium | reverse complement strand
GACGTGGATGATCTGCTTCTTCTTGTCGAGCGGATAGAAGGTCCAACCGTCGCGCCAACCGAGGTGGAAGGTGCCTTCGGTGCCGTAGAAGTAAGCGCCGATAAGCGCCTGTTCCGTGGGGTTGCCGCCATAGTGACGCTGCTCCCAGGTGCAGAGAAAGCTCTCGAACTGGAAGTTGACGACCTGGGTATCGGGGGCGTCGGTCGAGTCCTGCCGCACGTAGCGGCCCGCGGTGGAGTAGATCTTCTTCGGATGAGTCTCTTCGGTCCACCAAAGGATTTGATCCAGCCAGTGCACGCCCCAATCGCCCAGCGTGCCGTTGGCAAAGTCGAGAAATTGACGGAAGCCCCGCGGATGAATGGCGGGATTGAAAGGGCGCTTGGGCGCGGGGCCGAGCCAAAGGTCCCAATCCATACCCGGCGGCGGCTCGGTGTCAGCAACCTTCTTCCCCGCCCCTCCGGCGGCGTGCGCAAAGGTGCGAACCAAGCCGATCTTACCCACCTTGCCCGACTTCAAAAACTCCATGCCACTCAGCGAGTGCGGTGAGACGCGCCGATGCAGGCCCACCTGCACCAGCCGGTCCGCCTCCCGCGCGGCGCGGACCATGGCGTAACCCTCGTCCACCGTATGGCTGATCGGCTTTTCGACATAGACATGCGCGCCAGCCTTCACCGCGTCAATGGTCGGCAAGGCATGCCAATGGTCCGGCGTGGCGACGATGCAGATATCGGGGCGCTCTTTTTGGAGTAACTCGCGGTAGTCACGATATTCGCGCGGCTTATCGGAAGTCAACTTACCCAATTCTGCCTGGGCGACTTTGATTTGGTTCGGATCCGGATCGGCCAGCGCGACGCAAGTGCATTCGCCAGAGGCGAGTGCCTCGCGCAAGATATTCATGCCCCACCAGCCGGAGCCGATCAGGGCCGTTTTGTACTTACGACCCGGCGGCTGGGCAAGTAAGGGAGTAGCGAGTAAGAAGTCTCGGCGTTCCATACTTAGGCACGGAACTTACGCATCGTGGCCAAACACTTTTCCGCCACTTCGAAGGGCGGCAGGTCAGCGCCTTCTTGCTCCACCAGGATCACTTCCAGGCCACCGACCTTTTCCGCAGCGGCCAGTATCTCTTTCCACGGTGACGAGCCTTCGCCCAACAGCACGCGAAAGCCTTTCTCTTTGCCCCAATCCTTGGCGTGAATGCTGCGGATCCGGCCTTTGTGCCGGTTAATGTAGGCGACGGGATCTTGCCCCACGCTGACACAAGTGCCGACGTCCAGTTGCAGGATGAAGTCCTTGCCGGTGTTTGCCGCCAAAACTTCGATGGGTAACTGGCCTTCCAGCGGTTCGAATTCCACATGGTGATTGTGAAAGCCGGTACGCATCTTATGCGACTTCAATTTCTCGCCCACAGCGGTCAGTTTTTCGCCCAAAGCTTTCCAGTCATCGAGCTTGTTCATCTTACCGCCGGCGCTCGATTGGATGAGCATGTTACTGCCAAGGATCTGATTGTATTCAATCGCCTTGTCGAGGCTGTCGAAAAGCGTCTTGCCACTATTGTGGGTACTAGGACACTTCAAATTCACGGCATCCATCGTCTTACGCAGTTCTTTCACTTGCGCCAGCGGATAGTCAATGTAGGGCCCGAAGAATTCCACCGCTTCATAGCCCATCTTGCCAATCCGGGTGACAGTTCCGATGGGGTCGGCCTTCAATTCATTGCGGACCGAGTACAGCTCAATCCCAATGGGAATCTTCTTGGTGCGCGCGGCCAGATCGGCGGCCAGAGCGGCGGGCAAAGCGGAAGCGAGGAGAGTGCGTCGGGTTAGTTCCATGTCGACCTCATTCTATTAGAGTTTAGGGCCCTAGAGTTTAGGGCGCGGCGGTTTAACCACGGTCCAGGCATTAACGCCCTTGCGCTTCGCCGGACGCCGATAGACCTTATCGCCAGCCGTGATGTACAACAGATCGAGGTTTGGCCCCCCGAAGGCGACACTGGCCAGCGGACCCGGCTGCGGCTTGTTCAGAATCGCGTTCACGCGCCCGGCCGGATCCACGATTTGCAGGCCTAAGTTGGTCGTCACGTAGAGGAAGCCTTCGGTATCGACCGCAAGTCCGTCGGCGCTGGAGCGCGGCGTGGGGTCGAAGAGTTCCAAGCGATGGAAAGGCTCGCCGTTCACCAGCGAACCGTCACCCGCGCGCTGGAAACTCCACACCCAGCGATCGGCCGAGTCCGAGACGAAGAGCATGCTCTGGTCCGGCGAAAGCGCGATGCCATTGGGCGCGACGATCCCTTCGTGAACCACGCGCTTGTTGCGCTGCGCATCGATATAGCCCACGCGATGGGCGGCGGTTTCCGTATAGTAAATCTCGCCCTTGGCGGTAATCACCAGGTCATTGGCGTCGACATCGGCGATCACCGTTTCGGCGCCATCCATAGCAAACGCGACAATCTGCTTGGGCGACCGCCGCGAAGCGTAAAGCTTGCCGTCGGGAGCAAAGCGCAAGCCGGAGACTTGGCCGGGCTTGTCCTTGAAGACGTTCGCCTGGCCATCCACGCCGATCTTCCAAAGCTTGTCCGCGCGGACGTCGGTGAAGTACAAATTGCCTTCGCGATCGAAGGTGGGCCCTTCGGCGAAGGTATGGCCTTGGCTGACGACTTCCCAGCCTTTGGTGGCATCGACGAACTGCTCAATCGGCTTCGTGCCGGTACGAATGGGCCCGTTGCGCCACAGCCAGCGCAGCGCATCGGGCAGAATTGCGGAGCCGTGGATGCCATTGTGCGCCTCGTTACCGATTACCCAAGTCTGGTCATAACCGGCGTAGGCGAGCGCCATCTGGATGTCTTCGTTGGCGCGGAACCAACTGCCGGCGTAGATGCTTTGGTCGTTGCGGCCGTCCTGCAAGAAGATGCGCAGGGGCTTGGGCTCGGTCTTGCGGATGAGCGAACTCAGCGTTTGCGCGCCGCGCAGATTGGTGAAGCTGCCGATGTAGCTGAGCACGCGGCGGAACTGATCGGGCCG
>JBBQQS010000585.1:0-3031 GCA_038215525.1 Bryobacterales bacterium | reverse complement strand
CTCGCTCCGCTCGGCCTTGACCGCGACCGCCGCCTGCCTCGGAACCTAATAATGAAGGGCGAAGGACGGAGCCGAAGTCCGTTGCCGGCGCTGTCGGCCACTTAACCGGAACGTCGTTTACACAAACCTATTGACAAGCCCCTGAATTCGGCCGCGCCGCAGGTGGCGTGATCAATGTAGTGTCGCGCTCGGGCACCAATGATTTGCACGGCTCCGGCATGGGCCTGTATCGACCATTGGAAACCACGGCGCGGGCTCCGCTCGCCGCCGTGCGGGCCAATCAATCCTGGTATATGGTCGCCGGTAACCTATCCGGTGCGCTCAAGAGGGATCGACTCTGGTACTTCATCAACGACGAGTATAATCCGCTGAAGCAGCCGCAGCCAGTAACGATCTTGGCTGCCAATGCTACCGCGCTCAATCTACCGGCCAGTGATCTTGGAAATACTCCCTTTGGCGAAACCTTTCATACGCCTAGCGGGAAGTTGAATTATAAACTAAACGATCGAAACTCGGGGTTCATCCGCTACAACCGTTTCACGAATGACCAGCCCGGCGGTGGCGGCGGCTTGACTACCATCAGCCGCAGCCTGAGCTTCGAAGACCGCATGAACGGGGGCGCGGCTCAGCTCGCCACGGTTATTAGCCCGAATCTTTTGAATGAATTTCGATTCGGAGTCAACCGCCGCGCCGAAACCCGGGATACTTACATTCCCGGTCAACCGAACGGTGCCCAGATCAATATCAACAATGTCGCCAACTTTGGCGTGAACCCTCTGGCGGGGTCCGGCTCTGTGGAAGCGTCCACCCAGTTCATCAACAACCTCTCCTGGACGCGCGGCCGCCACACGATTAAGACCGGCATCGACTACCAGACGACGAATTTCGACGTACGCAACGCGCTTACCCGCTTGTTTACCTTCAACGGCCTCGCCGCCGTGGCGGGCGGCCGCGGGGCCATTACGCCGCTCGATCAATACCTGAACACCACCCGCGGCGTGATCGATCCATCCACCCAACGGCTCTACACTTACACCCAGCTCTCCCAGGATATTGGCGAAAACAACATCCGCTTGCGCTTTCACTTCACCAACTTGTTTCTTCAAGACGAATACCGCATTAACTCCCGGCTTACTCTGAATCTGGGTGTTCGCTACGAGTTGATCCTGTTCCCGACGCTAGACGACAAGGCACCCTACGAGCTCTCGCGCCGGATCAACAACGACAAAAACAACATCGCGCCCCGCGTCGGTTTGAGTTACTCGCCATTTGCGGATGGCAAAACTGTCATCCGCGCCGGCTACGGACTCTTTTACGATTCGCCCAGCCTATCCCTGGTGTCGAACGGAGCCCAGGTGAATGGACGGCGCATTCTGAACTATACAGTTCCGGGCACTGATCAGCGCGCGCCGCTCTTCCCGAATCTTCTGGCGACCACCGATCCGAACTTTCAGACTCCTCCGAACGTAACGGCTTTCCCCAAGGATTTCCAGGTAATGTACGCCCACAACGCCAACCTGCAGATCGAGCGCCAAATCTTTAACGACCTATCGGTGAACCTTCAATACAGTTACTGGGGCCATCGCTTTGGCGCCTACTCCCGTGACATTAACCTGAGCGCGCCCACCGGCACCTTAGCCGATGGCCGACCCGTTTATCGCGGCAGTCTGGGACGGACGGATCCGCGGTTCCGGCAAATGAATTTGGTTGAATCCGGCGGCATCTCCAATTACAACGGTCTGGACCTCACCCTGCGTAAGCGCTTCAGCCGCGGAGTCCTGCTGAGCGCATCTTACTCTTGGTCCCATGCTTTGGCCTACGCCGAACTTGACGGCAGCACGATCTCCGATCCTTCGAACCGGCAGCGGGACTACGGCAACGCCTCCACCGACGTGCGGCATAACTTCACGGCGCAGGGTCTCTATGCTCCCCAATATAAGTTCCTGCGCGGCTTTGAGATCTCCAGCGTCTTCTTCTACAACTCCGGCTACCCCATCAACGCCCAAGCCGGAGCCGACTTAAACAACGACCTGATCCTGAACGACCGCATCGTGGGACGCGGACGCAATGCCTTCCAAGGACCGAACTTCGCCCAGATGGACTTACGGCTCGTGCGCAAGATCAAGATCAAAGAACGTCACACCATAGAACTGATTGCCGAGTCTGAGAACTTCATGAACCGTTTCAATCCGGGTTGCAGTATTGCCAGTTGCACTTCCGCCGTGGTGAATCGCGATGGAGCGGCTGACTTTGGCCGCATCACCGCCACTCGTCCCGGGCGCGTGTTTCAGTTCGGCATGCGTTACGGCTTCTGATTCCACTTACAAGCTACGCAGGTGGAAACCGCCGTCAACGTTCAGAATCTGCCCGGCGCAGTAGTCCAGGTGACCTTCGGCGATGGCTCGCACGGCGCGGGCAATGTCGGCGCCTTCGCCCATGCGGCGCTGCGGTAGCAGGCCGTTCGCGATTTTCTCTTCGTAGACCGATTCCACCGCCGAAATCATGTCGGTGCGAATAATTCCGGGTTGGATTTCAAATACGACGATCCCCTCGGGCGCCAGCCGTTGCGCGAACACTCGGGCACTCATGCTGAGCGCGGCTTTTAACATACAGTATTCAGCGCGATTGGTTGACACCGTAAAGGCGGAGATGGACGATACGAACACGATGCGCCCCTTAGTGCCCGCGTGAAGCATTCGCTTTGCCACTAACTGAGTCAGAAAGTGCGCGCCTTTTACATTCACGCCGATGATCTCATCGAAGCTCTCTTCTGAAGCTTCAAGCACATCGCGCCGTTCCCGCTGGGCCATCCCGGCGTTGTTCACCAGTAAGTCGACTTCGCCATAAGTAGCGATGGCGAAATCGACCAGAGCTTGCCGGTCGGCGGCACTCGCGACGTCGCATTGAAAGATGGCCGAGCCGGTTTCGGCAACTAAACTCTCGGCGGCATCGCGGCGGCCGCGATAAGTGGCGACGATCCGGTGCGTCCGTGCTAGCTCAATGGCGACGGCGCGGCCAATGCCCCGGCTTG
>JBBQQS010000584.1:0-3054 GCA_038215525.1 Bryobacterales bacterium | reverse complement strand
CAGGCCAAAGCGACCAAGAAGAAGGATGCGATGAAGGTCGGCATCGGCGCGGGCATCGGTGCCGCGATTGGCGCCATAGCTGGCGGCGGCAAGGCTGCGGCCATCGGCGCCGGGGCCGGCGGCGGCGCGGGTACTGGCGTGGTACTGGCCACGCGCGGCGACCCAGCCCTGGTACCCGCCGAGAGCCGCATTCGCTTCACCCTCGCCGCGCCCGTCTCTTTTCCCTAGTGCCCCGCCCCAAAACACTAGGCTAAAGCTGGGCTCTAGGCTAAAATCGTGAATTGTCGAGTCCTCAGCCGGTTTTGCATCTAGACGAGTATCTGGCCACCCAGCAAGTGCTGGTGGACCGGGCCCTGAACCGTTGGCTGCCGCCCGAATCGGCTGCGCCCGAAACCCTGCACAAGGCCGTTCGGTACAGTATTTTCGCGGGCGGCAAGCGCATTCGTCCTCTGCTGGCGATGGCGGCGGCGCGCGCCGTGCAACCCGATATCGAAGGCACTGAAGACGCCGCCTGTACGCTGGAGATGATCCATACCTACTCGCTAATTCACGACGATCTGCCGGCCATGGACGATGACGACCTGCGCCGCGGCCGCCCCACCAACCACATCGTCTTCGGCGAAGCGATGGCCATCCTCGCCGGCGACGCCCTCTGCACCATCGCCTTTCAAACCCTCGCCCGCCTACCGCACACTGCCCCCGAAATCCGGCTGGCCCTGATCGATGAGTTGGCCACCGCCTCCGGCACCATCGGCGGGATGATCGCCGGGCAGGTGCTCGATATCGAAGGCGAAGGCCAAGCGCCCTCCGCCGATCTGCTCGATCGCATCCACCACGCCAAAACTGGCGCTCTCTTGCGCGCCAGCGTCCGCATGGGCGCGATCTACGCCGGCGCCGACGCCAAACAGCTAGCCGCCCTCACCAGCTTTGGTGAACACATGGGCCTCGCCTTCCAGATCGTCGACGACATCCTCGATATTGAGCAAAGCTCCGCCGAGCTCGGCAAGACCGCCGGCAAGGACGAAGCCCAACAGAAGATCACCTTCCCGGCCGTCCACGGCCTCGCCAAAAGTAAGGAAATGGCCACCCACGAGCGCGCCGCGGCCCACGCCGCTATCGACTCCTTCGGGGCCAGGGCCGACCGGCTGCGGCAACTGGCGAACCTGATTGTCGAACGCCAAAAGTAAATCGCGCCTCGACGTCCTGCTCACCGCCCGCGGCCTTACGCCGTCACGCGAGAAAGCCCAAGCGCTCATCATCGCCGGCCAAGTGCTCGTCAACCATCAGAAGGTGGTGAAGCCCGGCGTCAGCGTCGATGCCGATGCCGTCGTCGAGATGCTCGGACAAACCAAGTACGTGGGGCGCGGTGGCTTGAAGCTCGAAGCCGCGCTCGACCATTGGCGGATCGATCCGGCGGGCTGGGTCGCCATGGACGTCGGCGCCTCTACCGGCGGCTTCACCGATTGCCTTCTGCAACGCGGCGCCCTGCGCGTCCATGCCGTCGACGTCGGCAAAACCCAACTCGCTTGGGCCGTCCGCTCCGACCCGCGCGTGGTGATTCACGAAGAGGCCAACGCACGTTTCCTCAAGCTCGAAGAGATCGGCGAGCCGATTCAATTGATCGTCTGCGACGTCAGCTTCATCTCCGTCACCATGATTCTGCCCGCCCTCGCCGCCTTCAGCACGCGCATGTTGATCCTGGTAAAGCCGCAATTTGAAGTGGGCCGTGAGCAAGTGGGCAAGGGCGGGATTATCCGCGATCCGGCCCTGCACGAAATGGCCTGTAAAAAGGTGGCCCAAGCGGTGCGACACTTAGGGTTTACCCAAAACCTGATTCCCTGCCCCGTTCGCGGTGCGGAGGGCAATCAAGAGTTCTGGTTGTGGGCGGAACGCGAGTCATGAGCATTCAAACGGTAGGCATCATCTCGAAGCCGGAAGCGGCGCAAGCGATCACGCTGGTGCCGCAGTTGCTGGTTTGGCTATCGAAGCGCGACATCGCCGTGCGCATGGACGAAGCCACGGCCGAATACGCCGGCCGCAAGGATGGCCTGCCGCGCGAACAGGTCTCGCACGGCACCCAACTCCTCATCGTGCTTGGCGGCGACGGCACTCTGCTCTCCGCCGCCCGCGCCATCCTCGGCAACGACCTGCCGATCCTCGCCGTCAATCTCGGCGGCCTCGGCTTCTTAACCGCCATCACCGTCGACGAGATCTTTCCCGAGCTTGAGCGCACCCTCAACAACGATTTCCGCCTCGCCAAGCGCAACATGCTGCACTGCGAAGTGCACCGCAACGGCGAGCGTGTTGCGAGTTACGAAGCTTTGAACGACGTGGTGATCACCAAGGCCGCGCTCGCCCGCATCATCGACGTCGAATGCTGGGTGGACTCGCACTTCGTCTGCCGCTACAAGGCCGACGGCCTCATCGTGTCGACACCCACCGGCTCCACGGCTTACTCGCTGTCGGCCGGCGGCCCGATTTTGTTTCCGCAATTGGGCGCGCATTTAATTACGCCCATCTGTCCGCACATGCTCACCAACCGCCCGGTGATCGTGCCGGACGCAAGTGTCATTCGTTTATACAACCGTGCCGAGGACGAGGGGGCTTATTTGACCGTGGATGGTCAAGTGGGAGAGCCGCTCCGCCGCGACGACCTTATTCTCTGCCAACGGTCGGAACATGCCATTAGCCTGATCCGGCCACCGAAATTACTCTTCTTCGACGTCCTGCGTTCGAAGTTGAAATGGGGAGAGAGATGAAAAAGATTAGCCTTACGTCGTGGATTTTTATTGCCTTGGTTCTGGGTGTCGCGGTGGGCTACGCCTACCCGTTGGCCGGTAAGGAGATGAAGATCTTAAGTACCGTCTTTATCAAGATGGTGAAGTCGATTGTCGCGCCCTTGTTATTTGCCACCCTGGTCTTTGGCATTGCCGGCGGCGCGCATTCCGGAGCGATGGGCCGCATTGGCGTGCGGGCCGTCATTTACTTTGAAGTCGTTACGACCATTGCCCTCTTTGTCGGCCTCGGATTCGTCAATTTCTTCGAACCCGGCAA
>JBBQQS010000583.1:0-3072 GCA_038215525.1 Bryobacterales bacterium | reverse complement strand
CCCATGAAGTGGACGTGAAAGAAATCGCCAGGCGGACTAACGACTTATTATGGGCGAGCACCCCGTCTAATAAATACGCCACCGCGTTTCTGGTGCGCTACGACCCGGAGACCGGGGCCGGGCACTATGTAAATGGCGGCCACAACGACCCGGTGATTCTGCGCGTCGATGGGAGCGTCGAGTTACTGGGGACGACCGGCATGCCGATCGGCATGTTTCCCAAGCGCGTGTTCGAACAGGGCGACTTACAGTTACATCCCGGGGACATTCTCTTTATTTACTCGGACGGCGTACCGGATGCGAATAACATACTCGGCGAAGAATTCGATATGGAGCGGCTGGTAAGTGCGTTGCGGGAATCGTGCGAGCGGCCGGTGGACGAGATGATCGACCACATGTTTCTGCGGATCGACGAGTTTGTGGGCGAGGCACCGCAGTTTGACGATATTACGATGATGGTGGTCCGGCGATGTTGAAGCGTCTATTGGCGCCGTTTGCCGGCGATTCGCGCTTTTGGTGGGGATGGGTAATCTTTTTGGGCCTGGCGCCCGCCGCTTACTGGGGCGGATTGCGGTTGGACGTCCCGCAGGCCGGAGAAACGCAAATCAGTTCGGCCCAGGCGATCGGCCGCGCGATGGGGTTCGGCAAGAGCCTGGGCGTCAATCTGCGTGACTGGAAGCCATCGGTCCATCTGAACGTCGGGGCCGAGCATGCCATTCTGGCCGCGACCAGCAACTGGCAGGAGTTGCCGGCAACGCGACGCGCGCTCGCGCCGATCAACACTATCCGGGTGCTGTTCGCGTCGCCGGATAAGAAGAAATGGTTTGCGGTTTGGCTACGCCCGGATGGGCAAGTGCATGGTTTTGACACGTCGCCCAATCTGCTGGCGGTGGGCGAGGCGAAGCCTGAAACCGAAAGCCGGCAACTGGCGTTGGCCGAGGCGGAACGGGCGTTCCCAGACCAGCGTTGGGGCCAGCCGGAGGTAGAAACCGGCATCGGGAGCGGGACGCAAGGCGCCCGCCGTTATCTGTGGCGCACGCCCGTGTTGCCGGGAGTGGAAAGCACGCTGTCGGTGGAAGTGCAGGGCAGTCGAATCACGGAACGTACTTTAGCGGTGAAAGTGAATCGCGGTGAATTACCGGTGCGCGAATCTCGGTTCAACGCATTCTTCAGCTCCCTAGCCGCGCTCGGTTTGGCGATCGGAGTCGTTTATGCGGTTTACCGTTTTTCCCGACGGGCACTGGAGCGCGAAATCTCCTGGACCCGCAGCGGCATTATGGTGGGCACGATGGCTTTATTTGGCGGGCTGGTGATTCTGCTCGACATTAGCGTAGGGGCGGGATCCCTGTCGCCCGATCAGAGCCTGAGTCCCTTTGCGATGCTGCTGCCAGTGTCGGTGGTGTTGTCGTTTGCCTTGCAAGGGATCGTGCTGGCGCTGGTTTACGGGGCGGGCGAAGGAGAGATGCGAGAATCCTACCCAGGGAAGATCACTTCGTTCGACGCGGTCTTCACCGGTTACCTCACTTCGGCCAATGTGGGCCGGAGTTTGGTGATCGGCGCGGCGGCCGGAGGGTGGGCCTTTCTCGCCGCGCGGCTGCTCCACTACGCGGCCGGACACAGTTTGTTACGCGAGACCACGCTGAGTTCGGCCTACGGCCGTTCGCCGTGGGTGATCACGATGATCAGCGAACCGGTGACGGCGTTCTTCCTGGCATGCCTGTGCCTAATGCTGCCCTTGCTTTACCTGGGCCGCCACTTGGAGCGTAGTTGGTTGCGACGGCTGCTGGCGGTGGTGTTCTGCCTGCTGGGAGCCATCACTTCCGGCTTTGGCGTGAACTTCGATGAACCAGCCACCATCGGCACGTTGGTGGTGATCGCGGCGTTGGCGCTGCTCACGTTTTGGTTCGGCGACTTTCTGGGCGCGGTGGTGGGCTTGTGGTGGTTCTTCGCCTTCATGCAGAACAACGACCTCTCCGCGGTGGTGGACGGCTGGGCGGCCAATGCGCAGCGCACCTACGCGCTAGGCATCGTTTCGGCGCTGTTAGGGGTGGTGATGCTCTACCGCGGGCGCAAGTTAAGCGACGCGGAGGTGCGGCCGCAGCATGCGCATCGGATTGAGGAACGGCTCTCGCTGGAGCAGGAAGTGTCGGCGGCGCGGGAGGCGCAGATCCGGTTGTTGCCGGACTCTCTGCCGGAGATTGACGGCTTTGGCCTGGCGGCAAGCTGTCATCCGGCGCGCGAGGTGGGCGGCGATTTTTATGACTTCTACCGGCTCCCTCGCCAACGCCACGGAGTGCTGGTGGCCGACGGCAGTTCGGGCGGGCTCGCGTCGGCACTGACGATCGGTTTGGCCAAGGGCTTCTTGTCCTATGCGGCGCAACGGGATTGGCCGGCAGGCCTGGCGCTCGAAAGGCTAAAGCCGGTGTTGACCCAGGCGATCTCGTCGACGGCGCATCACTTTAGCCTTTGTTATGCGGTGCTGGATACGGCGCGCGGGGAATTGCGCTATGCGCGGCTGGGCCAGAATCCACGGTTATTTCACTTGAGCCACCGGCAACGCCAGGGGCCTGGCAGGATGGTGGCCGAGGTGACGCCGCCGCCGGAGGGTGATGAGGGGCGGCTCCAGTTAGATCCGGGCGACCTGTTTTTGTTCTGCACGGATGGCTTGACGGCGCGGCTCGAGTCGCGAATGGGCTGCACGCTCGACGCGTGGCTCGATGGGTTGAACGATGAGCAGTCGAAGACCGCC
Source organism: Bryobacterales bacterium (assembly GCA_038215525.1). Classification (GTDB taxonomy): domain Bacteria; phylum Acidobacteriota; class Terriglobia; order Bryobacterales; family Bryobacteraceae; genus JALHNI01. Next base: position 323 of record JBBQQS010000583.1, on the reverse strand, counting down.
GAGCGCTTCCATGCCGATCTGCTGCAGACGGTGAACGCGACGGGTGCCGATTTGAAGGACGACATTACGGCGGTGATCATTGAGATGCAGGTGCCGCAGTTAAAGGCCGGCGCGGGCGTCGAGCTGCGGGGGGTGGCTTAATTGCGCGAGCGCACGAGCTTCGCGCTCATTGCCGCCGTGCTGGGCGGAGTGGCCCTCTGGCAACTGTTTCCGCGTTACGACCGCTCGTCAAACTTCGGGCAGTTGCAGCTTTCGCGGACCGAGGCGATCGCCAAGGCCCGCGAGGTAACCCGGGCGAACGGCATCGACGCGACCAACTGGAC
>JBBQQS010000582.1:0-3077 GCA_038215525.1 Bryobacterales bacterium | reverse complement strand
CCAATGATCCGGCCACCGCCGCCTCGCACGGCCGCGCCAAAGAGACTTACGCTTCAGCCCTGGACAAGGACGGACTGAAAGGCGCGCGCCTCGGCATTCTGCGCCAAGCCTATGAGCGCGAGGGCACCGACGCCGAAGTGGTGCGCGTCTTTGCGGCGGCCCTCGAAGATCTGCGCCGCGCGGGCGCCGTGGTGGTCGATGCGGCCCAGGTCGAACTGCCCCCGCGCACCGCCGGTGGCAACGCCTGCATGGGCTTTCAATACGACCTGAATCAGTTTCTGGCCAGCCTGGGCGATGGCGTGCCAGTAAAGAGCCTGGCGGAGATCGTGAAGTCGCGCAAGTTCCATCCGTCGGTGCAGGTGCGTTTGGAGCAGGCCCTGAAGAGCCCGGCCAATGGTCCGGCTTCGCCTGAGTGCCAGGCCGAGGCGGCCTATCGGCAGAAGTTCCGCGATGCCGTCAACCGGGCCATGGACGAGCTCAAGCTGGACGGCTTCGTCTACCCCACCTGGAGCAATCCGCCGCGCCTGATTGGCGACTTGAACACGCCCGGCGGCGACAACAGCCAAGTCTTCTCCCCCATCACCGGCTTTCCGGCCATCACCGTACCGATGGGTTACACGCGCGGCACGCTGCCGGCGGGGATGACGTTCTTTGGGCGGGCCTGGTCAGAACTGAAGCTGATCCGCTTCGCCTACGGCTATGAGCAATCCACCCGCTGGCGCCATGCCCCAGCCAGCGTTCCGCCACTGCGTTAGTTAACGAAACGAACCCGGGAGTTGTTGGCGCAGTGTGGGACCGGCCTCCTGGCCGGTCAGAACCTGAATGCCTACAAGATTCGGTTCGCCTGCGCCGGCAAGCGTTTCGGCGTAAGTACTTGATTCGGAAATGGGTATTCTGACAGGACCACAGCCCGCGCCCACGAATTCATCGCCGCACCGGCTAACTTTAAGGCCTAAGCTTATCTCTTTGAAGCACTTACACGGAAACCGGGGGATTCGCAAGAATCGGCGCCGGCGTGGCAGGTGCTTCACTTTGCTGATGGACGAATAGCTGTCACGCGTCAGAAAGCGAGGGTCCGCACAGCGCAGAGCTGTTGGCCGGTTTGCGACCCGACCAATGACGAGACTTGTGCCCCGCTCAAGAACGGATTCAGATGGCCGCTACCCAGGTAGAGCCACCGATAGAGGCGATCGGTGAGCGTGCTGGCGTCGGGCACGGACACCTAAAGCGCGCTCTTCGGCCTCAGCACGCGGCCTATCTCGCGCAGGGCCACTTATGGCGAGCGAAAGTGCTCCAGGCAATGGGCGGCGATGATCAGTTCGAAGCTTTGGTTGGGGAACGGCAGTTGCTCGGCGTCTCTACGGCACGGATACTCAAGCTCAATCGTCGCCTGAAACTTGTACTTCTCGGCGAGCGAGAAGTCGTTGGAAGCGAACAAGTGGCCGATATCGCAGCCGGTGCAGAGCCTACTGAACCTGCACCACCTCCTCGGACATCTGCTGATCCGCTGCGAGATGCCGTAGCAGTGGATCGGCCTCAGCGCCACCGTCTCCCTCCCGGATTCAGTTATCCTTCTTTAATGCTCATCCGCGCGCTGCTCCTACTGCTTCTGGCCCCCGCCGCTTGGGCCCAATCCTCCGATGGTGCCATCGCCGGCACCGTCCGCGACTCCAGCGGCGCCGTAATCCCCGCCGCCCGCCTCGAAGCCAGCAACACCCATACTGGCGTCATCACCCGCGTTACTACGAATGCCCAGGGCGTTTATTCCTTCGCCGCCCTAGGCGTCGGCGACTACCGGCTGACGGCGGGTTCCGATGGCTTTAAGACCAGCGCCCTCAGCGGCATCCGTCTCGAAGTGGGTGCCCGCCTCAGCCTGGATCTCACGCTCGAAGTCGCCACCGCCGGCCAGCAGGTGGAAGTGGTCGCCGTCGAAGCCAAGCTCGACCTCTCCCAAGCCACTTCCTCCGTCGGCGGCGTCCTCGACGAAAAGAAAATCCTCGACCTCCCCCTCACCAGCCGCAACGCCATCCTCTTCGCCACCACCCAGGCCGGCACGTTTGGTGATTACCTCAGCGGTGCGCGTATCGGCACCCTCAATATCCAGGTCGATGGCGTGAACATTCAGGACGCCCGCATCAACCAAGGCCGCTCAACGCCGTTCTTTCTCTCCACCGACCGCATCGCCGAGTTCCGCGTCATCACTTCCCCCGCGGACGCCGAATACGGCCGCGGTAGTGGACAAATTCAGATGATTACCCGCTCCGGTACTAATGACTTTCACGGCAGCTTATTCGAATTCCATCGCAATACCGTCCTCAACGCCAATACCTGGTTCAATAACTTCCAAGGCAATAACTCCGCTGGCACCCCCATTGCGCCCCGCAATTTCCTCATCCGCAATCAATACGGCGCCCGCGTCGGCGGACCACTTACAATTCCCAAAATATACAACGGCAAGAATCGCACTTTCTTCCATTTCCTCTGGGAAGCTGAGCGCATTGCCCAACGCAACCGAGTTACTCGCACCGTCTACACCGACTCGGCCCGCCGTGGCATCTACCGTTTCTTTCCGAACCTTCAAAACGCGAACGCCAGCGCCGCCCAACCCGTGGTCGATTTCCAGGGCAATCCTCTGGCCTCCCGGGGCCCCCTTTCGAGCACCAACGTCTATAGCGTCGATCCCCTGCGACCGGGGCCTGACCCTTCCGGTGCCGTGCGCCAGATGCTCAACTTAATGCCCCTGCCCAACGTCTTCAATACCGGCGACGGACTCAACACCGCCGGCTACGCCTGGATCCAGCGCGCCAGCTCCAAACGCGACCAGTACAACCTCAAGCTCGACCACAACTTCAACGACCGTCACCGGCTGACCTTCAGTTGGAACCGCGAGGATTCGCTCAGCCTCAATGGCTTCCAAAGCCAGCGCTTCCCCGACGCTCCGGGCGGCACGGTCGACTCCCCCGACAACGCCTTCGCCCTCAAGATATCCTCCGTCATCACGCCCAGCCTTTTGAATGAGTTCAGCATCGGTATTCTCCGCAGCCGCTCCCGTAGTTACGCGCCTTGGGAAGTCGGCA
>JBBQQS010000581.1:0-3079 GCA_038215525.1 Bryobacterales bacterium | reverse complement strand
GGGTTGTAGGACATCGACTCAGCGCAGGCTTCGGCGAACGAGGCGGCAGCGTGGTGGCTAATTTCGACGACCATAGCTTCTTACTTTCCATCGACGCCCGCTACCCTCCCGCCGATAACCCACTGCGCGAGGCTTTTTCGCCGACTGGCTTTTACAGTGACCTCGAGAAGGCCCTTGCCGCGACGGAAACTTTGGGTCGACGCTTCCGGCCCATCGCCGAAACCGGCCAGTTACTCGCCCGCAAGACTTGGAAAGGCCAAACCGGACCACGGACCGCTTCCTGGAACGGCAGCTTACTCTACGATACATTCCGTCAGCACGAACCCGAACATCCCCTGCTTCGCGAAACGTTACGCGAGACGTTGGAAGACGAGTTAGACGCCAACCGCGCACAGCACGAAGCCGCCCGAATTTATGAGGCGCCCTGGGAGACCTTCGATCTGGATCGCCCTTCGCCCTTTGCGATTCCTTTATTCGCGTCCTTCAATCGGGAGGTGCTGCTCGCCCAGGATCCGGATCGGGCCCTGGACGATATTGTCGAAGCACTGTATCGCCCATGAAGCGTCTACTTGAACTGGAGAACGGTCGCTGGGGGCACGCGAGTGGCGCGCTTTGGTTACCAGCTTGTTCCGCCTTGCTGATTGCCGACGTCCATTTCGGCTACAGCTGGGCACAGCGTCGTCGGGGCGAGTTAGGCCCTTTGGCGGACCACGCACTGAATACTCGAATACAGGAGATACTCGAAGAATTGTCGCCGTCCACTGTTGTTCTTCTGGGCGATATCGTACACGCGCCGCGCCCGTCCGTCGAGGAAAAGCAACTCGTCTCCGACTTACTGGCCAGCATCGCATTGGGCCGGAACTTAGTCTTGGTCCGCGGCAACCACGACCGTAGATTCGCTCAGGATTTCGCCTCGCTGAGTTATCCTTTGGCCACCGAATGGCGCACCGCCGGCTTACTCGCCGTTCATGGCGATCGTCTGCCACCAGTGGGAGATGAGCATCTTGTCTTAGGACATTTTCATCCCAGTTACTCTCCCCGCGATGCCGCGGGTGTGCGGCAGAAACTTCCCGTCTTCGCATGGACAAAGCAGACTACGATCCTGCCCGCATTCTCTCCTTTCGCCGCTGGCGCTGACCTGCACCGCTACTGGACTCCCACCTTGGAGTTGGCACTCGGCGCCGGCCCGGTGAGGATCGCCGCCTGCACCGGTAAGCAAATAGCGTTGTTACCTTTTCGCCGTCCGGCGTAAGCGAGACCAGTGGACGAGTATGTTCCTTCCATGAACCGGCCTGCCAAAGCAGCGGCCCTCTTAACCGAGGACATCCTCGACGGTTACTTTACAGGGGTAACTTACTGGCGCCCATTAGCATTTTGTCGATATGGTGCGCGGACTTACGTCCTTCGGCGATCGCGGTAACCACCAGCGTGGCGCCGACCCGAGCATCACCCGCGGCGAATATCCCGGGAAGGCTCGATTGGTAGGTGGCGTCAGTAGCTACTACGCCGCGCGGAGTGAGGTTTACGCCTAATTGTTCCAGCAAACCGGGCTTCACTGCGCCATGGTAACCAATGGCCACCAACACCAGATCGGCCTCTAGCGTAAACTCAGAACCAGGCAACGGTTCAAAGGCCGGTTTCGGCCCTACCCGCACACACTGTAAGTGCCGGACATGACCTTCGGCGTCGCCTAAGAACGCACGGGTTTGGACAGCAAACTCGCGGCTGCCGCCCTCTTCATGCGCCCCTTCCACCCTTAGTTGCAGCGGCCACTCCGGCCAGGGAGTCGACGAATGACGCTCATCGGGCGGGCGCTGGTTGTGCTGCAGCATGGTAACGCTTTTGCACTTTTGCCGATGGGCGGTGCCGAGACAGTCAGCACCCGTGTCGCCACCGCCCAAAATGACGACATGCTTGCCGGTCGCCAAGATACGTTCGTCATCGGAGACCACCTCGCCGCCGACTACTTTGTTCTGCTGGGTAAGATAATCCATCGCCCAATGAATTCCAGTAAGTTGTCGTCCCGGAATTTGTACTTCGCGAGGAACCTCGGCGCCGACAGCGATTAGAACCGCCTGGTAATTGCCGCGCAGTTCGGCTATAGAGTGGGTCTGGCCGATCCAGGCGTTCAACACAAATTCAATGCCCTCGGCTTTCAATTGGTCAAGCCGACGATCGACGACCGACTTTTCGAGCTTGAAGTCCGGAATCCCGTAGCGGAGTAAACCACCGAGGCTATCTGCCTTTTCGAATACTGTGACGTGGTGGCCAACGCGATTGAGTTGTTGCGCCGCGGCCAATCCCGCAGGGCCGGAGCCAATAATGGCCACCCGCTTACCCGTACGCCGCTCCGGTTTTTCCGGCTTCACCCAGCCTTCTTTCCAAGCCCTCTCAATAATGGCATTCTCTACCGACTTGATGGCTACCGCAGGTTCGTTGATGCTGAGTACACAGGCTGATTCGCAGGGCGCGGGGCAAATACGACCGGTGAATTCCGGGAAGTTATTGGTCGCATGTAACTGCCGAATGGCATCTCGCCAACGCCCGCTATAAACCAAGTCGTTCCAATCCGGAATCAAATTATTCAGCGGACAGCCGGTGTGGCAGAACGGTACGCCGCAATCCATGCAACGAGCCGCTTGCGTTTTGACGCTCTCTTCGGGCATGGGCCGATAGATCTCGAACCAATCATTCACCCGTTCGGTGACGGGGCGTCGCTGGGGAGTCTCGCGCGCATATTCTAGAAAGCCAGTCGCCTTACCCACGGGACACCTCCAAGAACTTCGCCTCCGGCTGTGCCGGCGGCGGCGCAGACAAGGGAGCACTCTTGGCTATCCCCAATACTCGCTTGTACTCGTGCGGGAACACTTTGACAAATTTACCGAGTAAGTCGCCCCAGTTGGCCAAGACATACTTGCCACGCGGACTATTCGTCAAGTCGACGTGCCGCTCGATCAAGTGCTTGACGGCTTGAATGTCGGCCGGATCTTCCAGGGGGTCCAGGTCGACCATCGCGCGGTTACAGCGAGAGCGGCCGAATTCGCCGGACTCATCGAGGACATAAGCGAGGCCGCCGGAC
>JBBQQS010000580.1:0-3079 GCA_038215525.1 Bryobacterales bacterium | reverse complement strand
TATGCCGGTGGGCGTGCAGAGGATGCGTTGGGGGTCGAGCCGGACGCTGAGGTTGCCGTCGTTTGCGGCGACCCAGCCCTTGGTCCAGCAAAGGCGGCCTATTTCTACTATCTCTTCGCGGAGTTCCGCTTCCGTCTTCGCCATTCGTTCGTCTTTGCTGTTATTGCTGCTCAAATTAGCAGGACCCCTAAGTCTAGCAATAGAATAGAAGGGTGGAGAATCGTCCCATGTGCCCGAATTGCCGGGCCTTACTATCAACGGCGGATCGCGTCTGTCCGTATTGCGAATTCGAGATCAAAGCGCCGCGCCCGCCGGTGCCCCGGCGAGGTACGGAAGCAGCGGAGGTGCTAGGTGGCTTCATCCCGCAGGACCGTTATGCGACGTTCCTGATCCTGACCATTAACGTGGCGTTGTATTTGGCTTGCACGCTGATGAATCCGGAAGGCACCGGGTTGGGCGACATCAACACGCGCGTACTATTGCTGTTTGGCGCAAAACGGGGCGACCTCGTGGTCGAGCACGGTGACTGGTTCCGCCTGGTGACGGCCGGGTTTCTGCACGGCGGCTTGTTCCACTTGTTGATGAATTCGTGGGCGATGCTCGATGTCGGAGCCTTTGTCGAACGAACGTTTGGCCTGTGGCGCTTTCTCGCTATTTATTTTGCTTCGACGGTGGGCGGATTCCTATTGAGTAGTTATATGTCCTACTACACGCCTTCGGTAGGCTCTTCGGCGGGCATCTTCGGGTTGATCGGGTCTTTGATTGCGCTGGGGTTGATTGACCGTTCGGCGATGGGCGAGGAGATCAAGCAGCAGGCGATCCGCTGGGCGATGTACGGTTTATTGATGGGGCTGCTGCCATTCAACATGGACAACGGCGCCCACATCGGGGGGTTGGCCACTGGCCTGGTAGTGACTTATGTCGCCGGCTTCCCGTCGCTCTTCATGAACCTGAAGGAACGCGTATGGCAGGTACTGGGGTCGGTTTGTTTGATCCTGACGGGAGTATCTTTTCTGCGTTGGTACTGGTGGTTCTCGGGGATGCAATCTCGGTAATGATGGAACTGGTTTCCGGGCCTACCGGTGTTACACTCGAAGCGGTACAAACGACGGTGCAACGGACTTACAATCGAGCGCAGGTAATTCGTCTGCTCGACCTCGATGAGCGCCGCCTGCGGACGTGGGAACGGTTGAAGTTGATGCCCACGCTCGAGACTTACGGCTATCAGGATTTGCTGGCGCTGCGGTCCTTACGGAAGCTGGCCGAGCAGGGCATCCGGGCCGATCAATTGCAGCGGACCTTTAAGTCAATCCGCGAGCGGATGCGGGACGTGAAGAATCCGCTCACGGAGCTGAAACTCTTCCTCGATGGCAAGCGCTTGAGCGTGCAGGGCGCGGGGTACCGGTTGGATCCGCGGACGGGGCAGTTTCTCTTCGACTTCGAAACGCGCTCGGTAACCTCGTTGCCCGCGACGCACGTGGCGGCGGCCGAAGAGAGCGAGCGGCGTCGCTTGCAAGCGGAAGCCGAGCGGCTATTCCATCTGGCGCTCGAAGCGGAGCAGGCCCATACGCCGGCGCGGGAAGTGATGGCGATGTATGAGTCGGCGTTGCGGGCGAACCCGAAGTTAGCCCCGGCGCTGGTGAACATCGGCACGCTGTACTTCAATGCGCGATGCCATCGGGACGCCGAAAGTTACTATGCGCGGGCGGTGGAAGCGGACCCCAACTACCCTCTGGCGCACTTCAACCTGGCCAACCTCTTCGACGAACGCGGCGACCGTGTCGGGGCGTTGAAGCACTACCTGCGGGCGCTCGAATTGAACTCGAGCTACGCTGACGCTCACTACAACATTGCTCTCCTGTACCAAGGCTCCGGCGACCGGCTGCGCGCCCTGCGGCATTGGAAAACCTACCTCAAACTCGATCCTGGTTCCTCCTGGGCCCAAGTGGCCAAGCGCGAGTTGCGCAAGCTTCGTGATGCGACGATCATCACGGGCTCCCGCCGGGCGTAAGGGAAGAAAGGGGTAAAGAAAAGAGAGCATATGCCGATATTCTATAGAGGGGCAGGCATTGGAACTTATTGGCATCAGCACGACGCGCGCCGATCTGGATTCAAGGCGCACTACCCTGGAACGGGCAGGAGTTCGGAAGTGAGCCGGTTGGTGCAACATATCGCGCGAGGCACGACGATCAGCCCCTTCGTTTCCCTCACCCGATCCTACGGAATCCCTTGCGGTTATGCTCTATCGGGTGATGAGTTGCCGACGGCCGCGCAGCCCGCCTACGTGTATCGGATTGAGATCGAAACGCAGGACGGCCATGAGACGAAGCTGCTGGATCCGGTGACGGAGATTGCCCGCCATTTGCAATCGCCCTACGAGTGGAAGAGTTATCACCATGATGGTGAGTCCTCGTTTTTGCTGGGAGTGGTGGATCCTGACCGGCATGCAGCGGAACTGAGGCGGGAAACGCGATTCCCCCCCGGCGATCGGCCGACGCCGAGGGCGCCGCAATTGCATGCGGAGCTCGAAGCTTTGGTGCGGGCGCTGCGGGATGCCGAGGTGCTGGCGGTAAAGGGCATTCCGAAGCCCCAAGTACTGCAACGTTGGGAGGTCTTTTAAGATGGCCAAAGCCAAAGCGAAAACACCGCCGATCAAACTCAATTACACGGCGCGAGAAGTCCCACTGCCCGATTTGATAGACGGCAAGATTACCTTCGTCGCGGCGACGATCTTCGACGAACCGCCGCTGCCTTTTGCCATCGTCAATTACAAGCGCTCCGGCAAACTTCAGAAGAAGGGCCTGCGCATGGACCTTGATAAGCGCATCTTCCTCGACCACTTCGACGATGCGGCATTTCAGCAAACGCTCGACACCACGGCCCACACGGTGGCCGCAGCGATCGGCCAAGCCCGCCGCGCGCCCGCGAAAACCGCCGCTTCCTCTGCCGGTGACTAGTATCGGTGACTAGTCCCGCTGGATAGGGCTCGCTTGGTATGATTGCGGCTCATGCCGCAATTTCCCGCTTGGGATCACGAAGAGCTTCCCCCACCGCCGGACTTGGCCCGCCGCCCCTGGAC
>JBBQQS010000579.1:0-3119 GCA_038215525.1 Bryobacterales bacterium | reverse complement strand
CAGCGGCGTGCCGTCCGGATCAATCCGGTAGACTTCGCTGCCGCCCGAAACGGTCGTCGTCGCAACGCCCGTCGTCGAGGGCGGCGCCACCGCGATCCGCTGGCCTTGCGCCCCGGCCGGGCCGGTTGACGTGGTGAGTGTGTTCGACGCTTGCGCCGGCGCCACGGGCGTCGCGCCCGTGGTCCCGCCACTGATCGTCTGCTTCACCCCGACTCCCGCGGCGTAGATCTCGTCGTTTGGCCCCACGGCCAACCCGGTAATTTCGCGCTTCTGGCTTTGGTAAATCACAAAGCCAGTGCCATTCGGAGCCACCCGCAACACCAAACCCGCGGGCTCCGTGCCGACAATCACATTTCCCTTCTTATCCATCGCAATCGACCGCGCGTGCGATTCATCGCTCTTGAAAAATAACTTACCCTTGCCATTGGGCTCCACGCGATGCACTTCGCCCTGGTCGCCGGTGGCGAGATAAAGATTCCCCTGCCGGTCAAACACCAGGCCCCAGACGTAAGTCTGCTTCGGGTCATAAAATACTACGGGCTTACCGCCGGTGATCTTATATACTTTGCCATTGGGCGAAGTGGCAGCGAATAGTTCGTCCTGCGCATTTACGGCCAGCGCGTAAATCGAAGCGCCGTCAAAGTCGGTCACCACGCGGCCCTTACCCGCGGCGTCCACCGCGACTAACTTCGCACTTTCGGTGCCTGGCCCCCCACCCGCGGCATAGAGCGTTCCCTTGCTATCTTCGACAATCGTCCACAAGTAAGGCGTCTGGGCATCGAATAACTCGGTCAACGCCGGCGCCAAGCTTAGCCGGCCATCGTTGCGCAATGCGATCCGCTTTAGGTTGCCCTTCTCAAAATCACTCGCTTCGTTCAAAACCCAATACTTGGTCTCTACTGCCGAAAGGGCCAGTGCCGCCCATGCGGCACACCACAGGATACGTCCGTTCATCATTCCTCTTTCACGAATTGTCGGTGCGGCTAGCGCACCAGGATCTTGAGCGTATGGCTGCCGGTGATCACCTGGTCGAATTCAATCGACGATTGGCTCACCATCGTCTCGGGATAACTCGAGACCATCCGGTTAGCCGTCCGGCCAGCTTGCATCACATTCAAGACTGACTGCGGCAAGCTGGGTAGGGTCTTATCGTCGTAATAGACGGTCGGCTTGGTCTGCATTAGCGAAGCGAATAACTGCGTATTACGCCGTTCCTGATTGAGCAACGTCAAAGCGCCATTTAAGTCCAGGAACTTGTTCTGCGCAATAAAGAAGTTCTGCAGCTTGTTCAAAGCATCGCCATCTGACAATACTATCTTGTGCTCACCCTTGGGCAAACCTTCTGGAATCCGCAGTTTCAATTCACGCTCCACGCGCGGGCCCCGAAAGGGGCGCAGATAAGCCTTCACCGTGATCTCATCGCCCGGCGATACTTCGTTGGCCGAGATCCACGCGCTCTCGAGCGCCAGTAAACGCCGCTCCGGTATCATGTCCACCGTAATGTCGATGCTCTTCATCTGCGGCATCTGCACTTGGTTGCCGAATAACTTGGTAATCTTATCGCCGACATAACCGGTAAGCACCATTGAGGCCGGTGCCGGCTGATCGGGTACCACGGTCTGCGTATTTTCAAGCCGCAACTTCTGATGGCCTTCGAATTCCACTTGGCCGCTCAGCCGGTAAGTTAACTCATCAGAAAAATCATTGATGCCGGAGATAGAATTGAACAAAGTCATCATCGACAGAAACGGCGTCCATTTCTGGTGAGTAAAGATGTTATACCGCAGAATCTTTTCCTTGACGACCGTATTCTTGTCGCCCAGGGTGCGGATCTTCATGTTTACGGGAATCATCGGCGCCTCGGCGCCCAGCACGCCCATAATGCCAGAGTGCCGGTCCTGCTTAAGCGCGCCGACAATATCTGTCGCATTGCCCATCTTATTGGGCTGGAATTGGCTCGCCAACACCATCAGGATTTCGCCCTGGCTCATCGGCATATCCACCGGGCCCATGTTGAAGAAAGGATGCCCAAACGCCAGCACCCGCTTGCCGTCGTTGTAAGTTACGGTACCCAGGCCCGTAACACTCATATCCCCGTTCACTAACACGCCAGCCACCGATTGCCCCGGCTGCAGCGCATTGGCATAACCGGCGATCGGCTTGGTGTTGTAACTGCCCGATCCCGCGCCACCCAGCACGGGGTTGATGCCCTGCTGCCGCAGCAGCGGACCAAACTCGCGCAAGGTTAATTCCGTAAATCCCGAGAAGACCAGCGGCGTGCCGATGGGCTCCATGGCCAGCGATTGCGGCATTGCGCCGTCGGCAGCCGACATCACCTGCCGCACCAGGTCATTGGGCATTTCGACGCTCGCCCGCGCCACCGGCTTCACCGGCGACTTCGCGTCCGTCGGCACGGTCTTGTCAAAGTCGTTGATCTCGAGCATCAGCTCAATCGGCGTAATGCCGCAAATCGCGTCCGGCGAAAATACGCTCAGCCGCAAGGCCACCGCGCCCACCAGCTTGCCGTCGATATAGACCGGGCTGCCGGACATGCCGCCGGCCACGTTCGTCCGCTGCGCCTTGCCGCCCATCTTGCCGATGATGATGTCCTGCTTAGGGCCCCAAGCATTCTTCCAAAGGCCAATGATCTCGATCGGCACGGCTTCGGGCTGCGTCCCTTCGAAAACCGTCCAGGCGATCGCCTTCATGCCCGGCTTCAGTAGCGCGGAAGGCATGATGTCGACTTTGCCGGACTTTGGGGGAGCGCCTTGGGCCGACAGCAGGCCCACGAGCGAGAGCATCAGCGGTATGGCGAAAAACGCCGGTCGGTTCATAAACTTCATTATACGTGTCATCCTGTTGACACCTTCATAGACGTCCCTGACCCCGTTTTGGAGCCAGTTAATATGGAGGGGTGAAGCTCCTCCTTTTCTCCGACATCCACAGCGACTTGGCCGCCCTCCGCCGCCTGATGGCCATCGACGCCGATGCCTACTTCTGCGCCGGCGACCTAGTGAACATGGGCGAGAATATGGCCGCCGCCGCCGAAATCATCCGGCCCCGGGCCGCGCGGACCTACATCATTCCGGGCAACCACGAGTCCGCCACGCAGATTGCCG
>JBBQQS010000578.1:0-3123 GCA_038215525.1 Bryobacterales bacterium | reverse complement strand
GTCTTCGAAAATATGGCGCTCAAGCAACAGGTCTTCGCCGAAATCGACGCGGTGGCGCGCCCCGGTTGTATTCTGGCGTCGAATACTTCCACCTTGGATATCGACGCGATTGCCGGGGCCACCCAACGGCCGGAGTGGGTGATTGGTACCCATTTCTTTAGCCCGGCCAACGTGATGCGCTTACTCGAAATCGTGCGTGGCGCGAACACTCTGCCCACCGTGCAGGCGACCGCGATGTCCTTGGCCAAGCAACTCAAGAAGACCGGGGTGATGGTGGGTAATTGCTTTGGCTTTGTCGGCAATCGTATGTTTGGCCCTTACCGGCGCGAAGCCGAGTTTCTGGTGCAGGAAGGCGCGACCCCTCAGCACGTGGACGCGGCTCTCTATAACTTCGGGATGGCGATGGGTCCGCTGGCCACGGGTGACTTAGCCGGGCTCGATGTCGGCTGGCGGGTGCGCCAGGAAAATCCCGCGCAGTTTGTCGGCGTCCGGTGGCCGATCATTGAGGACCGCTTAGTGGAAGCCGGCCGTTACGGCCAGAAGACGGGTAAAGGTTGGTATCGCTACGACGCGGCGCGCCGGCCGGAGGAAGATTCCTTTGTCACGGAGTTGATCGATGTGGTTCGACGGGAGCAGGGAATCGCGCCCCGGGCCATTTCCGCCGAAGAGACCGTCACGCGGACCGTTTATGCCCTAATTAACGAGGGCGCGCGGATTTTAGAAGAGGGCTTTGCGCTGCGCTCGGTAGATATCGACATGATCTATGTGATGGGTTACGGATTTCCCGCTTGGCGGGGCGGCCCTATGTTCTATGCCGATACGGTGGGGTTGCCGAAGGTAGTGGAGAAGATGATTAGCTTCGGCTGGACACCGGCGCCGTTATTAGCTAAGTTGGCGGCCGAGGGCGGGCGGTTTACGGATTGGAACTAGCCCACAGCGTAAGCTGTGGGGTGGCCAGGGAAGATTAAGGACGACGTCACCCCGCAGCTTACGCTGCGGGCTAGTAGGGACATTATCAGCTCTTCGCGACGCCCATCAGCCGCGCCACGGGCTTGGCGACCAGCAGTAAGATCAGGCCAAAGACAATGCTGAAGGCGGCCACCAGGCCGAAGAGTTGGGGCAGGGGAAATGCTTCGTAAAACGACGCCACGCGACCGCCCACGAAGTTGCCGACCGCGATTGAGAGAAACCAGACGCCCATCATGAAGCCGCCGATGCGCGCGGGGGCGAGCTTGGTCATGGCGCTCAAGCCCACGGGGCTCAGGCAGAGTTCGCCGGCCGAATGCAGGAAGTAACAGAAGGTGAGCCACTCGGGGCCCACTTTGCCGGTGGGTCCGGCGATATTCGCCGCAAAGGCCATCACGACAAAGCCGGCCGCAACCAGTAGGAGGCCCCAGGCAAACTTCGTGGGCAAGGAGGGGTCGCGATCTCCCATGCGCACCCAGAGCCACGCAAAGAACGGCGCCATGAAGAGCAGGAACAAAGAGTTCAGCGACTGATAGAAGCTCGAGGGGAACGCCATCCCTAGCAGGCGATTGTCGGAACTGCGGTCAGCGAAGAGATTCAACGTGGAGCCGGCTTGCTCAAAGCTCGACCAGAACAGGGCGGAGGCGCAAAACAGGACAAAGATCAGTTGGATGCGCCGTTTTTCGACCGGCGTGAAATCGCCGAAGAAGATCAGCGCGACAAACGTGACGATCGTCGTCAGCAGCAGAATCAAGCCAAAGGCATCGGCAAAGCCCGAGATGCTGGGTTTCAGCACCGCCAGTGCCACGGCGAGCGCCAAAAGTCCCAAGCCGGCATAGCGCAGGAGTGACCAATCCTGCCCGGTGGGCGGCACGGACGGAGCCAGGCCTGCGGTGCCCAAATATCGGCTCGTGAGGCTGAACTGCAACAGTCCCGCGATCATGAAGCAGGCGGCGCAGAGGAAAGCCCAGCGATAATGAATGGTCTGGCCCAGGTAACCGCACACCAGGGGCGCGACCATCGCGCCGACATTGATGCCCATATAGTAAATGGAAAAGCCGGCATCGCGGCGCACGTCACCCTGCTGATATAGCGAGCCCACCAGCGTGGTGCAGTTGGTCTTCAGGAAGCCGGTACCCCAGGCGATCAGGGTGAGGGAGACGACGGTCGCCGTCAGGCCGGGCACCATCATGCCAAAATTGCCTACGGCGATAAAAGCGCCGCCCAGCATCACCGCTTTTCGCTGGCCCAGGAAGCGATCCGCCACCCAACCGCCGCCGAGGCTGGTGAGGTAGGCACAGCTGGTGAAGATGCCATAGATGGCCCCGGCGGTGACGACGTCCAGGTGCAGCCCGCCCACCTCCACCTTCGACGTCAAGTACAGAATCAGGATCGCCCGCATGCCGTAATAGCTGAAGCGCTCCCACATCTCGGTAAAGAAAAGTGTGGCCAGCCCTCGCGGATGGCCGAAGAACGAGCGGTCGGATGAAGTCACCAGAAGATGATAGCGTTATTCGCGCATTAGCTTGGCGGCCAGGGCGGAAGCGCGACGGCGAAGGTCAGTACGGTCGGTGGAAGCGAGCACCAATTGGCAGTGTTCAGCGGCTTCGGCGACACGGCCTTGGGCCGCGAGAAGCTCGGCGAGTAGCAGGTGCGAGCGCTCGGTGTACTCCCAGTCGTGCCGACCACTGCTAGCGAGCGCCCGGGTGAGCACCTCAATCGCGCGCACAGGCGGCAGCAGCGAGGCATAGTCGAAAGCGATCACGCTGATTTCCGGCGCCAAGCTATTCGCGGACTCAAGCAACCGGAGCGCCTCGGCGCGATTGCCCTCGCGCTTTGCCATCGCCTCGTTACGCCGCGCCCAAGCCTGCTGCCAGCGGACGGGCCAGGGCCGGACTTCAGGCGAAGGCAGAAAGGCCCACACCTGTCCCGCTTGGCGCAGGTCCTTACTGGAAATCGCCCAGCGATTCGTACGCAGGCGCAGGACATTGGGCTGCCCGGCGAGCCAGGGCGCAATGGGCCCGAGCGAATCGGGCAGGCTCGAAAGCTCGGGGATTTGATAGTGCATTGGCACCATGATGGACGGCTTCAGTTGGCGGCGAATCTCTTCGATTTGGCCGGGTTTCAAGATGTGGTCCTGCCCGTCGATCGGCAGTA
>JBBQQS010000577.1:0-3126 GCA_038215525.1 Bryobacterales bacterium | reverse complement strand
AATTCCACCGGGCCTTGGCGGAGAAGGCTGGTTGCAAGCAGCCGCTCCATCGTTGTTCTGTCTATGGCAACAAAGAAGCCGGTAAGGCCTTTGAAGCCATGTTGGCCCAAGGCGCTAGCCGGCCCTGGCCCGAAACGCTGAAGTTACTCACCGGCAAAAGCGAGATCGATGCCACGGCCGTGGTGGACTATTTTGCGCCGCTCAAGAAATGGCTCGACGAGCAGAACGCCGGCAAACCGGTCGGCTGGTAACCCAAAGGGTGGGACCGGCCTACTCTTTCTCCGGACGTTGGTTTTTGAGCCAATTGTCGTAAGCGTGCTTCTTGGGTCCGTAGTATTCAATCGAATCAAAGAAGGCCGCGTTCCCGTTGTAGCGGGGATCGCCTTGTTCCTTCAGCATCGTCTCCATGCGATCGCGCAGCGTGCGCTTAATCCCCGCAAAGTCGGCCTGCGCCGCGAGGTTCTTCATACACTCCGGATCCTCGGCGATCTTATAAAGCTCCTCGTTCGCGCGGAAGCCAAAAGCCAACTGATAATTCTTGTCGAAGGTAGAAAGCATCAGCGTCTTCGTAGGGCTGTCATCCACATTGCGATAGCCGGTTTCTGGATTTCCGGCTGGCCAGCGCGTGGGTGCGAAGTTACGCACATACAGATACTCGGGCGTCCGAATTGCGCGCACCGGGTAACCGCCGTCATTGGGGCGGCCCAGGTCGTGCCGTTCCTTGGCAATCAACATCACGTCGCGTGAACTGTCGACGATGCCCGACTTTGGGCTCTTCAACACATCCACGAAGCTTTTGCCGGTGATCGTCGGCGAAGCTTTCACGCCGGCGGCTTCGAGGAACGTGGGTGCAAAGTCACGGGTATTGATAAAGTCATTCACGTTGCGTGCGCCGGTAGTCAACCTACCCCAGCGAATCGCCAAAGGTAAGTGGAAGCCTTGCTCGTAAATTTGCCCCTTAATGCGTGGGAACGGCATGCCATGATCTGAAGTTACTACCACGAGAGTATTATCCAGCTCGCCAATCTCCTCGAGCTTCGCCAAAGCTTTGCCTAAGTGCTGGTCGAACCATTCCACTTCGAGCGCGTAGTCCAGCATGTCGCTGCGGACAGTGCGGTTATCCGGGAAGTAAGCCGGCACCTTCACGTCCTGCAAACTCTTCCCTGCTCTCAGTCCGGACCCATCCTCGTAAACCCGATGCGGCTCCTGCCCACCGAGCCAGAAACAGAAGGGCTGCCCGGCGGCGCGCTGGGTGAGGAAGTCGGCAAAATTACCGGCGTAGTCCCGATTCGAAATCCCGCTCGTTGGCGGCTTGTTCGTTAGTTTCTGATACTCCTTGCCCGCCGGATTGTGCTTCCAGCCGGAGGCCTTAAACTCCCCGGGCCCCCAGCCCTTGCCGGTCATCCCGACTAAGTAGCCCGCCTGCTCCAGCACGGCCGGATAAATGGCAAACTCATTCGGGAAGACCGAGTTATGATTGATCGCCTCCTTCAACTGCCACGAGTTGCGGCCCGTCAGGATCGTCGCCCGGCACGGACTGCATTTCGGATTCGACGTGAAGGCGTTGTGAAAGAGCACGCCTTCCCTCGCCACGCGATCGAAGTGAGGCGTCTTCACCCAATTTGCGCCGTAAGCGCCGGCGTGCCCGTGGGACCAATCGTCGGCGATGACGAAAAGAATATTCGGCCGGCGGGGCTGCTGCGCGGCGAGCCCAAGAGAAGTGAGCAAGAATTGACGACGATGCACAGCGTTCAGGTTAACGTAGAGTGATGACGAATCCAAGGACCCGTTGGGGCGTGCTCAGCGTTTCGAAATTTGCCATCAACAAGTGCATCCCGGGCATTCAGGCCTCAGGCCTCTGCGAAGTAGCGGCGATCGCCTCGCGGGATTTGACGAAAGCGCAGGCTGCGGCGGAAAAACTTGGCATCGCTACAGCGTACGGCTCCTATGAAGAGCTGCTAGCCGACCCCACCATCGACGTCATCTATAACCCATTGCCGAATCACCTGCACGCCGAATGGTCGCTTGCCGCGGCCAAGGCGGGCAAACATGTGCTTTGCGAAAAGCCGCTGGCGATGACCACCGGCGACGTCCGCGCACTGATCGCCGCGCGTGACGAAGCCAAAGTAGTCATCGGCGAAGCCTTCATGGTGAGGACGCATCCCCAGTGGCTGCGCACGCGCGAACTCGTCGCCTCCGGCCGTATCGGCGATCTCCGCGCGGCGACCGGCTTCTTTAGCTACACCAATGTCGACCCGCTGAACATCCGCAACCGCGCCGACGTGGGCGGCGGTGCCATCTGGGACATCGGCTGCTATCCGGTAACCACTTCGCGCATGGTGTTTGGGGCCGAGCCGATGCGGATCGCAGCTACCATCGTGCGCGACCCGCAGTTTGGCACGGACCGCTTATCGAGCTTCATCCTCGAGTACCCGCAAGGCCACGCCATCTTCACTTGCTCCACTCAGTTGGTGCCCTTTCAGCGGATGCAATTTATGGGCACCAAGGGCCGCATCGACGTCGAAATTCCCTTCAACGCGCCGCCGGACCGGCCGACGAAGATCTTCATCGACGACGGCGGCGAACTCTTCGGTTCCGGCATCGCGACGGAGACGTTCGACACCGGTGACCAGTACACTTGGCAGGCCGACGCCTTTGCGCGAGCCGTGCGCGGGGAGGGTCCGGTGCCGGTGACGCTGGAGGATTCGCTGCAGCAAGTTGCCGTGCTCACCGCTATTTTCGAAGCGGCCGAGAGTGGCCATTGGGTAAATCTATAAGACAAAGTCCGGAATTCGCGATATCCTGCTTCTATTAAGGAGATCGCCGCGATGAATTCACGCCGTCAGTTTCTGGGTGCCAGTGCCGCTTTGCTTTCGAGCCCGGCATTGAGAGCCAACCCCAAGTACCCTTATACCGAGTTCGAACAACGCATCGCCCGGAAGGACTTCCGCGGCATGACCAAGGAAGTGCTGCCGACGCCCTGCATGGTGGTCGATATCGACCTGTTCGAGAAGAACCTGAAGATATCGACCACCATGCAGGGCGTCGGCAGCACTTCCTTGGTCATGCCGCGGAAGTCCTTCCGGGCGATGCGTTGTTCGAACTCGGTATAAGGGTACTTGGGGT
>JBBQQS010000576.1:0-3134 GCA_038215525.1 Bryobacterales bacterium | reverse complement strand
TGAAGCTCAACAACGACCATAGCTCGCTACGCTTCCCGAATCTTGGCGTCGATTACATGATCCACCATCTGCTTTCGCATTCCGATTCGGCGGATTGGCTGAAGGTGAATCAATTCTTCCTGCAGCAGGTGGCTTATGTGGCCCGCAAGCTCGACACGATTCAGGAAGGCAGCCGCACGCTGCTCGACAACACGATGCTGCTTTACTGTTCCAGCATGTTGACGGGCAATCATGAGGCGCGGCAGTTGCCGGTGGTGATGCTCGGTGGCGGCGGCGGACGCATCAAAGGCGGCCGCGTGCTCGATTATCGCGAGAAGCCCGACCGGCAGATGTGCCGGCTCTACTTGTCGATGATGGACAAGATGAACGTGCGAATGCCCAAGTTCGGCGACGCAGTGCAACCGCTGGATGAGGTGTAGCCACCGCTTCGGATCCGATCAGGAGCGATAGGCGGGCAAGCGCTCTTCTACCGCGGGCACGGGACCCGCTTTGCGGCTCTTCATCAACTCCTGCAGTCGTTCCATATACAGGTAAATCACCGGCGTGATGTAAAGCGTAAGGATCTGGCTGACCACTAAGCCGCCGACCACGGCGAGGCCGAGGGGCTGCCGGGCATCGCCACCTTCGCCGTAGCCTAAGGCGATGGGCAAGGTGCCGAAGAGCGCGGCGACGGTGGTCATCATGATGGGGCGGAAGCGCTGCAGGCAGCCGCGCCAAATTGCCTGGTGCGCGCTTTCGCCTTCGGCGCGGGCCTGGATCGCAAAATCGATCATCATAATGGCGTTCTTCTTGACGACGCCGAACAACAGGATGATGCCCACGAAGGCGTATAAGTCGAGTTGCTTGCCGAAGATGAGTAAAGTCGCCAGGGCGCCGAAGACGGCGGAGGGTAAACCGGCCAGGATGGTGATCGGGTGGATGAAGCTTTCGTATAAGACGCCCAGCACAATGTAAATGACGAGCACGGCGACTAACAAAAGGATCGTGAGGTTTTCGAAGGACTTCTGGAACTCTTTTACCGTGCCCTGGAAGCTGGTGGTGATGTTGGTGGGCATGCCCATTTCGCGAATAGTCTCTTCCACCTTCTGGGCGGCATCGCCGAGCGAGACGCCCGGAGCTAAGTTGAAGGAGACGGTTACCGCGGGTAACTGGCCGAAGTGGTTAATGGCCAAAGGACCCACTTGGGGCTTCAGGTGGGCCAGGGTATCGAGCGGCACTAAGTTGCCGGCCGCGGAGCGGACGTAGAGCTTGGATAAGGAAGCCTGATCGCGTTGGTAGCGCGGCTCCACTTCCAGGATGACGGCGTATTGGTTAGCCGGGGCGTAGATGGTAGTAACTTCGCGTTGGCCATAGGCGCCGAAGAGGGCGGATTGGATTTGCTGGGCGGAGATGCCGAGGGCTTGGGCGCGGTCCCGGTCAATTTCGACGTTGATTTCGGGGCTGGCGATTTGTAAGTCGGAATTGACGTCGACGAAGCCAGGCAGGGCTTTCATCTCGTCGACTAACTTGGGTCCCCATTGGTAGAGGGATTGCAGGCTGGTGCTCTGCAAGGTCATCTGGAAGAGGCTTTGCGAGGCTTGGCCACCGATGGTGATGGGCGGCGGGTTATTCATGAAGACCTGGATGCCGGGTACGGCGCCCATTTTCGGGCGTAACTCGGCGATCATGCGGTCAATGGAGCGGGTGCGTTCCTTCAAGGGTTTGGCCCGCATCACCAGGAAGCCGGCGTTGCCACTGCGGACAAACGATACGACGCCGACGACGTCCGGGTCGGCCTTGGCGACATTGGCCACGGCGAGTTGATGCGCGGCCATCGACTCAAAGGAGATATCCTGCGCGGCGCGGGTTTGGGAGAAGATAACGCCGTTGTCCTGGCTGGGGATGAAGCCCGTGGGCATGCTCTTGAAGAGATACACGGTACCGATCAACATCAGGATGGCGACGGTCATAGTGGCCACGTGCCAACGCATTGCCACGCGCAATGTAACTTCGTAGGCGTGCGCCAAGCCATCGAACATGCTTTCGAAGAAGCGATAAACTCGGCCGTGGTCACGAGCGTGGGTGACAGTCAAATAGCGGCTGCCGAGCATCGGGGTAAGCGTAAGTGACACGAAACCCGAGATGAGAATCGCGACCACGATGGTGACCGAGAACTCATGCAGTAACCGGCCGACAATACCGCCCAGGAATAAGACCGGAATAAATACGGCGACGAGAGACACGGTCATCGAGACAATGGTAAAGCCGATCTCCTGCGAGGCGACCATGGCGGCTTCCATGCGCGACTTACCCATTTCCATGTGGCGCACAATGTTTTCGAGCATGACGATAGCGTCGTCGACCACGAAGCCTACCGAGAGAGTAAGTGCCATCAGCGAGAGGTTATTCAAGCTATAGCCTAACTGGTACATCACCGCGAAGGTGCCCACGAGCGAGAAAGGTACGGCGAGGCCGGGTATGAGAGTGGCGGGTAAGTTTCGCAGGAAAAGGAAAATTACCATGACTACCAAGGCGATAGTTAGTAAGAGGGTAAATTCGACGTCGGCGATGGAACCGCGGATGGTTTCGGAAGAGTCGTTGGCGACTTGGAGTTCGATGGTGGGCGGAATGGCAGCGCGGAATTCAGGCAGCATGGCGCGGATACTATCGACGATCTCGACCGTGTTGGTGCCAGGTTGGCGCTGGACGGCGAGAATCACGCCGCGGGTGCTGTTAAACCAGCCGATGTTCCTGTCGTTTTCGACGCCATCGAGAATGGTAGCTACCTGGTCAAGCCGGATGGGAGAACCATTGCGCCAAGCGACGATGATGGGCTTGTAAGCCTTGGCATCGGCGAGCGTGCCGCTGGATTGGATAGTGAAAGCCTGCTTCCGGCCATCGAGGCGGCCAGTGGGCAGGTTGGTGTTGCTGCTTTGGATGGCGCGCTGGACGTCGTCGATCGAGATATTGTAGGCCGTCATGCGGTCCGGGTCGACTTGGACGCGGACCGCGTATTTCTGCACGCCGAAGATATTGACGCGGGAGACGCCGCTGATCATGGAGATGCGCTGGGCGAGGAGCGTGTCGGCGTATTCGTTGACAGTGTAGAGGGGCTGGGTGTCGGAGCGGAGCGCGAGGTAGAGGATGGGCTGCTC